>NZ_KQ557135.1:0-65704 GCF_001443665.1 endosymbiont of Ridgeia piscesae
TTCGCTGATTAAGAGTTTCTTCCGCATGTCAGATACAAAGTATATTTTGGCAAGTTCAAAAATAGACTGCCAATACTTTCGGAACGATTAATACCGCCGCCCAGCAAGAACTGCAGCAGAAGATCGACGCGGTCTCCCAATCCTCTCAGAAGCGCGACGACGTCCTCTCCCGCCGCACCGAAGAGGTCTCGAAGTATCTCAGCGACAGCCTTGAGCGGGTCACCGGCAAGCTCAAATCCTCGATGGAGAGCATGGGCGAGAAACTCTCGCAGCAGACCAGTGCCTTGGAACAGGGGCTGAAGCAGGCCGGCAAGCGTCTGACAAACCACGATCAGCAGATCGAGACCTTGCACACAGTGGATGAGGAGATAAAGCAGACCACCAGCAAGCTGGGACAGAAAACTCACCAGCTGAAGATCGCCACCGATAGCCTGGAGAACAAGAGCCAGGGCCTCTCACAGGCGGTCAACCAGCTGAATAGCGAGACCGACGCCCTTCAGGAGCGGAGCAATCAGCAGGAGCAGGGTATCTCCTCGGTCATCCAGGATGAGCGACACCACTTCAAGATGCTGGGGATCAGCCTGATCCTGGTGGTACTCGCGGTAGCCGTCTTCTCCAGCTACCAGCAATACCGCTGGCACCAGGAGAACAAACTGGATCAGCGCGTTGCTCAGCAGTTCGATCTGAATGCACAACAGCAGGTCGCCATGGCACAGCAGGTTGCCTCCCTACAGCAGCAGCTGAGCGCACAGCACGCCGCCGCCAGCGCCCATCAGCAAGATAGTGAGGCGATGGCCCAGCAGGTCAAGGTTCTGAAGCAGAAGATCACCCGCCTGAAAAGTGAGCTGGCCAACATGGGGGACAGCGTCGAGAGTCTGGATGGTCGGGTCGTCGCAATCGCACCGCTGCACCAATTCGGCAGCGACAATACCATCCACGGCCCCGAGTGGCTTGCCAGTCAGCCGTCAAACCACTATGCGATTCGTCTCACGAGTGTGGCCAGCAAGCAGCAGCTCTACAAGATCGCCGATCGCTACGGCCACTACCTGAAGCAGGATCTTGCCTATCTGAAGAGCGGCAACCACTATCAACTGATCTACGGCAGTTTCAACAGCTACCGGGCGGCCGCCAGCGCGATGCGCCGCATGCCCAGCCCTGACTACCGTAACCGTCCGCAGGTGGAACAATTGGCACGGATTCAGGCGAGGATCTGACCCGCAGGGTGCAGCCCACAAAGGATTGCGGACTGCATCCACCAGCACTGGGGACGACAGCTGATTGGAGTTATCATCAGCTCAATCTGCCGGATCCCGCCTCGGTTGTCGGCAGTAGATGACAACCAACCAAGGGGGAAGCCGGAATGCCGGAAAGCCGCTGGCGACAACGCATGCAAGTCGAGGCAACCAGGAGCGACAGATTCGACTGGCAGCCGGCGATCGCACTATCGACTGCGGCCTTCTGCCTGCTGCTGATCCACTACCTCAAATTCGACCATGTCTTTGTTACCGCCCTGCAGCAGTTGCGCGGCAGCGGTGAAGCCGGCCAGAGGCTGGCTGCCGCGCTTATCACCAGCCCGTTCTTGCCGCTCTTCAAGCAGCTCTGGTGGGGGTTCTGGCATCTGCTCGGCTATCTGCTGATCCCGTTGGCGGTGATCCACTGGTTGTTTCGCGAGCCGGTCGCCGAATATGGGCTGCAACTAGCCGAGACCCGCCGCTTCTGGCTCTGGTACCTCGCCCTGGCCACGCCGATTCTTCTGTTCGCCTGGTTCGCCAGTGCGCGTCCTGACTTCCTCGCCCACTACCCCTTCTATCGGCAGGCCTCACGCAGCGTTTTCGATCTGCTGGCGTGGGAGATCATCTACCTGTTGCAGTTCTTCTTTCTCGAGTTCTTTTTCCGCGGCTTTCTGCTGCACGCCTGCCAGCGCGCCTTCGGCCTGAATGCCCTGTTTGTGATGATGCTGCCCTATCTGATGATTCACTTCGCCAAACCCTGGCTGGAGGCGAGCGGGGCAATCTTTTTTGGCCTTCTGCTCGGGCTGCTGGCGCTGCGTTCCCGCTCGATCTGGGGTGGCGTGGCGGTCCACTCCAGCATCGCCCTGGGCATGGATCTGATGGCGCTCTACCGCAGCGGCACCCTACCCCAGCGCTGGTGGCCCGGATGAGTACGGGACACCCTGTGGCTGGGCGACTGCTGGGGATAGCGTTGGCACTGGCCCTGTTCCTGGTCGCCTCGCTGCTGGCATGGCGGGCGCTGGCGGCGGCCGACTTCCTGTTTCCGCTCTGGTACGACTGGATGGGGATCGATCAGACGATCCAGGTGTACGCCCCCCAGAACCATCTTCGCCCCGGCTTCGAGACGACAGGAAAGGCGGAGCGGTTACGCCTCTTCAGAGCTATCGTGACGGCCATCCACCGACAGGGCGCGGGGCTCGGCGCGCTGCGTTACCACGACCGAGACGGCCAGCCACTGGGGCACTTTCTCACCCCGCCAGAGCAGCAACATCTGGTGGATGTCGCCCGGCTGATCGATCGCTACCGGCAACTGGCCTGGGGCAGCGCCGGCCTCAGCCTGCTCCTGCTGTTGGCCCTGCGACGAGGCAGGTGGCGACTACCAGGGGGTCAGCAGCTGCTGCTCTGCTGGCTGACGCTCCTGTTAGCCCTGGCGCTGCTGATCCTGGGCATGGGGGCGGAACGGCTGTTCTATCTGCTGCACGAATGGGTCTTCCCGGCAGGCCATCAGTGGTTCTTCTACTACCAGGATTCGCTGATGAGCATGCTGATGCAGGCGCCGAATCTGTTCGCCTATATCGCTGTGGTCTGGCTCCTACTGAGCCTGCTGGCCTATCTGCTGTTGCTGTGGCTGGCACGACGCCTGCTCGCGCCAACCCAGACCGGATAGGGCCACAACCTGCGATCAGGCGTTTTCGGCATAGGGCACCCGGAACAGCAGCGCATAGAGCACCGGCACAAACAGCAGCGTCAACAGGGTAGCAAAGCCCAGGCCGGCCATGATGGTGATCGACATATTGACGAAGAAGACATCGGAGAGCAGCGGGATCAAGCCGAGAATCGTGGTGGCGGCGGCCATCGCCACCGGCCGCAACCGACTCACGGTGGCATCGAGGATCGCAGTCAGGGGCAGCTTACCCTCTTCGATCTGCTGGTCGATCTCCTCGATCAGCACGATGGCATTCTTGATCAGCAGCCCGATCAGACTCAGTGCACCCAGCAGTGCCATAAAATCGAACGCGCCGTTGAAGGCCAACAGACCCGCGGTGATGCCAACGATCGCCAATGGCACCGTGAGCCAGATGATCAGCGGCTGGCGCAGCCTGCCGAACAGCAGAATACTGACGAGGATCATCAACAGGAAGCCCACCGGCAGCACCGACAACAGTCCGTTCTGGGCATTCTTCGAGTCCTCATACTCACCGCCCCAAGAGAGGCTGTAGCCCGGTGGCAACTCGACCGCCTCAATCTGCGGCTTAAGACGGTTGAAGAGTGGTGTCGCCAGCTCCCCCGTTGGATTACAGGAGGTGATGATGGTCTGGATCCGGTCACGGCCACGGATCACAGTATTCTCAAACGCGGTTTCAAAACCACTCACCACCTGGGCCACCGGTACCGTCTTCTGTAACGCCGGGCTCCAGACGCGAATATCTTGGATATTCGCCACATCTTCCCGCTCATCCGCCGGTGGCCGCAGTTTGATCGGCAGCAGACGGATACCATCACGATAGACCCCCACATCCTTGCCCTCGAAGGCCGATTTCAAGGCGATCGCCAGATCTTTGCGGGTAATACCGAGTTGCCGTCCCACCTGCTCGTTGAACAACGGGCGAATAAACTGCACCGGACTGCGCCAATCGTCACGCACCTCTTTGGTCTCAGGATCGGCGCGCATGATCGCCTGGGCCTGCTCCGAGAGCCCGCGTAAAACTGCTGGATCTGGCCCCTGGAAGCGCGCCTCGATCTTGCCATCACGACCGGGGCCGATGCGCAGCGGTTTGATGATCGGATCGAGCTGCGGCAGATTGTTGCGCATGTAGTCGGCCACCGCCTCCCAGATTGGCCCGATCTGTTCCAGTTGCTCGGTCTGAATGATGATCTGCGCATAGGCGGAACTCGCCTCTTTGGGCTCATAGACCAGGGAGAAGCGGGCATCACCACCGCCGACGACGGAGGTGGTCTTCGTCACCCCAGACTGCTGGCGGACGAACTCGGCCACCTGCAGGGTATCATCGCGAGTCTTGCGGATATCTGTCCCCTCCGGCTCCCAGATATCGATAAAAAACATCGGTGTATTGGCGTTGGGAAAGAAGGCGTTTTTCACATAGCCGAAGCCCATGCCGGCAACCAGGAACAACCCGACCACCACCCCGACTGTGATCCAGCGAAACCGGATCACCTGTTTTAAGACCCCGCGAAAGGCACTGAAGAGGCCCTTGTCGTAGGGGTTGCCGGCACCGACTGCATCCGCTTTCGGCTGCATGAATAGTGCGCAGAGCAGCGGCGTGGTGCTGACTGCGGTGATCCAGGAGAGGGTCAAAGAGATCAGGATCACGTAGAACAGGGAGCTGGCAAACTCGCCGGTATTGTCGGTGGAGAGGCCAATCGCGGAGAAGGCGAGGATGCCGATAATAGTGCCGCCCAGCAGCGCCCAGATACTCTTACCCACCACCTCACCGGCGGCCTTCACCACATTCATGCCACCCTGGATGCGGATCAACATCCCCTCCGCCACCACGATGGCGTTATCCACCAACATCCCCAGCGCAATCACCATCGCACCCAGGGAGATACGCTGCAGTTCGATACCGTAGAGCTGCATGATAAAGAGGGTGCCCGCCACGGTAATCAGCAGCACCGCACCGATAATCAGGCCCGATGTTAGCCCCATGAAGAGCAGCAGCACAACGATGACAATGGCCAGAGCCTGACCAACACTGACGATAAAACTACTCACCGAGTTGTCGACCTCGGTTGGCTGGTTGTAGATCGCCTGCAACTCCATGCCCACCGGGATGATCGACTGCAGCTGATTGAAGCGTTTCTCCAACGCCTTGCCCACAGCCACCACGTTTTCCCCCTCGCGCATGGAGATGCCCAGGGTCAGGGTCGGCTTGCCATTGAAGTAGATCAGCCGTGACGGCACATCCTGGTAGGCGCGGCGGATGTCCGCGATATCTTTCAGATAGATCAGCCGCTTATCACTGGAACTGATCAGCAGGTCACCAATCGCCTTTACCGAGGCGAACTCACCGCTGGGGTGGATGCGGATATAGTCATCGCCGACCCGGACCTTGCCAGCATCTTCCACCAGGTTCTGCGAGGCGAGCACCTGGGTGATCTGCTCCATCGACAGCCCCAACTCGCCGAGCCGGGTACGCGAGATCTCCACGTAGACCAGCTCCGGCTGCTCGCCACCAATGACAATCTTCTTCACTCCCGGCACCAACACCAGCTGCTTCTTCAGCGCATCTGCAGTGTCTTTCAGATCGCGATAAGTGTAGCCCTCCCCCGTCAGAGCCAGGTAGACGCCGTAGACGTCACCGAAGTCATCGATGATCACCGGCCCCTGCACGCCCGGCGGCAGCTTCTGCTTCATGTCAGCGATCTTGCGTCGTAGCTCGTCGTAGATATCGGGGAAATCCTTGGCCTTGTATTCGTCCTTGAACTCAATGCTGAGGTCAGACATGCCGGGCCGGGAGATCGACATATTGATCCGCTTCAGCTGCCCCATCAGCTGCACCGCCTCTTCGATGTGGTAGGTCACCTCATCCTGCACCTCTTGGGCAGTGGCGCCGGGGTAGAGGGTGATGATCTTGGCCTGTTTGATGGTGAAATTGGGGTCTTCCAGCTTGCCCATCCGCTCGAAGCCGTAGACGCCGCCGGCCACCATGATGATGACCAGAAGCCAGGAGACAACCTTGTTGTTGACTGAATATTCGCCGATGTTCATTGCAGATTCCCGCGGGTCAGTTCGATTCGATCTGATTGCACCTTACTGTTTCTGCTGCATCAGCTGCAGGTCATCCGACCGAGGCTCAGCCTGCTCTGTCTCTTGCATCAAGCTGATCTTCATCCCCTCGGCAAGGTAGGCGGCCCCCACCGTCACGACCCGATCCCCCGGCTGTAGCCCTGAAATAACTTCAATATTCGCCCCCTTCATCACCCCCAATTCCACCCGCTTTTCATGTACCACCATCGCCTCTTCATCAACCACCCAGACGCGGGGATCGAGCTTCCGATCACCGCCGATGGCGCTCACCGGAACGAAGTAAACCACTTTCTCGTCCAGAGAGCGGGAGAGATCGACAGTGACGCTGACTGTCATACCTGGCAACACCACCAGGCCTTGCGGCGCCGGCATGGTATAGGTCGCCTCGAAGGTCTGGGTTTTGGGATCGGCTTTGGTCGCGATCTCTTTGAAGCTCAGCTCGAATCTTTTCCCCGGCACGCTATCGAACGAGGCCCAGGCGGGGATCTGTCCACTTTCATTCCGTTCAACCCGCTCCTGAGTAATCCGCAGAATAATATTTTCTGGTACATCGATCTTGACTTCGAGACTGCTGCTGTCCTGCAGTGAGAGCACCGGCTGTTTTGCCTGCACCTCTTCAAACTGCTCGACTTTGCGTTTCGCCACCACCCCGTCGAACGGAGCACGCAGGTCGGTGTAGCGCAGGTTCTGTTGTGCCTGCTCCAGCGCAGCCGATGCACTCTTGAATGTGGCTTCGAGCTTGTCGAAATCACGACGTGAGATATGCCCTTTCTCCACCAGATCCTTAGCTCGCTCAAAGTTGTTCTTCGCACTGTCAAAACTAGCCTGGCGATCCTTCAGAGTAATGCGGTAGTCGGTGGCATCCAGCTGGGCCAGAATCTGGCCTTTTTTCACCCGATCACCCTCGTTGAACTTGATTGCCACCACCTTGCCCGGCACCCGAAAAGAGAGTTCCGCCCGGTTAACTGCATCGATACGCCCAGGAAAGTTGCGGATGCCCCCTTGTTCAGGCGCTGCCACAACCATCGATTTGACTGGTCTAACCAGATCCGTCTCGGCAGTTGGCGGCGCTTCACTACAGCCTCCAATCAAAGCTGCAATAGCAAAGGCAAGAAAAAAAGGGAGTCGACCTAATGACAGATTCTTCGTATCCATTTTGGCTTCCAGATGCTGAGAGTGAAGTCGAAGACCGCCGAAGCCTAACACACTGCACTGAGAATTAAATGCCCTTATTAAGGTCGCCATGAAGAAGCAACAGCCCAAAACAAATGAAGTAACTTCCTTGCCACAAGAATCGTTCGACTTAAACCCCCGACAAAAGCGTATTACTAGGATTTTTATGAATTAACACACACCTATTGGCTTAAGAAGTCAGACCCCATCCCGATACCAAAATCAAGCAAAGGCTGATATCGAGCCTATTGGGGGTCAAAGCTATGAAATCAACCACATCTATCCAGCACTCCTTACGAAGCAAGGGGCGACTGCTCACCCACATCTTGTTAATCCTCTTCCTCAGCTTACTCGTCGTATCACCTAATACCTACGCGAGCAAACACAAGACCAATGACAAAGTAACAATCTGCCATATACCTTCTAGCAATCCAGGCAATGCTCATACCATCAGCGTTGCGAAATCTGCCGTTAAAGCTCACATGGATCACGGTGACTACAAGGGCCAGTGCCCGAGTAAAAACAGTGGCACAAAGGGCAGCAGTTCAGGCAAATCAAAGGGCTCTAGCGCAAGTTCAACCAATAATAAAGGCTCAAGTAAAAAGAAAGGTTCGAGTAAGAATAAAGGCTCGAGCAAGAAGAAAGGCTCGGGTAGTTCCAGCTCTGGCGGTTCCAGCTCTGGCGGTTCCAGCTCTGGCGGTTCCAGCTCTGGCGGTTCCAGCTCGACTAGTTCCACCCCTGCAGTCACGCCGACCATCGATTACAGCGAAGCCGACGCCGCTGTATTCACTCTGAGCAATGGCCGCGCCAAGAGCCGCAGTATTTCAGTCAGCGTAACCGGACGTGTAGCAACTTCGAATTAAGTAGGTAAAAAGGGAGAACGCCATGAAAAACAACTGTATCTATCAATCGTCAACGAGCACTAAAGGCATGCAGGGCTTTACGCTAGTTGAGCTGCTAACCACATTGACGGTCGCCCTGGTACTGCTGTTGGTTGGTGTCCCCGCTTACAACCAGCTGAGTGCAAACAATCAGATAACGGCAGAAAGCCACAATTTAGTTTCACATCTGCAATATGCCAGAACAGAATCGGTAAAGCGGGGACTGCCGGTCACCATCTGTGCGTCAGATGATGGGGCAACCTGTTCCGGTTCCGAGACATGGAATGTCGGCTGGATCGTATTTACCGATGGAACAGGCTCTAAGGGTGAAGCCGATGGTAGCGATACAGTGCTCCGCGCCTACCTGAGTGACAGTGACAATCTGACACTTAATGCCAATGTCGCTTACATTCAGTACCAACCTGATGGCACCATTGAGTTGAACTAGGCCTGTTAACACCCCCCGCCGGTTTATCGCCCCTCTTCAACGAGGGGGTTTTTCTGCGTCCTGGAACGACGACATGATCAGAAAAATAGTTTCTGACTTGCAACTCTACAACCAATCACAAAAAGATCAGTCAACCCGAAACTCGAGAGTAAATGCGCCAAGCCTTCTATTTATAAGGCCCGTTAGGGCATAGACAAACAGCACAATCCCTAACATCTCACAGAGCTCTTCAACCGTGTACAAAAAACTATAGAGAATAGTCGCTGTACCGTGCGCCTCGGCCTCCCTCGCTCCAATCAGTTCCAATCCAATCGCACCCAACAGAAATAATCCACCGGAAATAACAAATTGAATTCTTAGAAGCTTTGAAAGGGAAAATAGAAACTTTAGGTAGGAGATCAGAAAAACAAAAGCGGCAATTCCATAGGGTATTACCCAAGCAAAATAGAACACGCCTTCTGCTGGAACAATGTTAGAGACAAGATCACCAATCCCTTCATGAATCTGGGCACCCTCATCAAGCGAAAGAAACAGAAAAATCAACGCAAGCCCAAACCAATGATGGCGATATCGTTCCTTCTTCAGATAGTGATATCGGCTAATCACTGCAAGCAGGATTGCGGCAAACAGCAACGCAAAAGATGAGTACCAAGAGGGTAGATTCCCCTCATAATCGAAATCGAGCAACTCGATGAAATCAAACTGATCCGGATCATTGATCAGGAAATAGATAACCAACTGTCCAATGTGCAGCAATGCGAGCACAAAGATCGTGCCCAACATCAGCCGCATAACAACCTTTCTCGAGATAACGACATTCATGCGCAGTTTATAACTCGGATAATGTCTCTTTTCCAACGCTCAGCTGGTTAACAGGAAATCCGGCAACCCCGGCTCCATCCCTAATTCATCATAAACTCTTTACGTAGAGATAGGATCGCCAGTGTCAGTGATTCCTTCGCTGGAAGAGGGCGTTAATAGTGGTGCCCGGAGCCGGAATCGAACCGGCACGGGGTTGCCCCCGAGAGATTTTAAGTCTCTTGCGTCTACCAATTTCGCCATCCGGGCATGGACGAGCGACGCATTCTAGCGCATCGAACAGTCAAGGGAAATTTACATCGCACCAGCCCAGGGAAATTGCATCTGAGCCGCCATACCGTGTAGCTTTCCTCTGACGAGACCCCACCCAATTTGTCGCACTCGCCACACCAGGCAAGCCATGAGAACCCATGGGGCACTCACCACGACCAGAGAGACTACAGGGATGAAGCCACCATCAAGATCGCTTGGCGCCTGTCTGCTGATTGCATGCCTATGTATTACTGGCTGCCAGAGTACGCCACAAAAGCCGCCATCCGGAGCGACAGCCGAAGCAAGTCCGACACTGCCCCCGACTCAATCTCTTGCTACCCTCCCATCAGCGACAGAAAAACCGATCTCCCCCGCTGCTCACAAGATCCTCTCCATTGGCCAGGAGATGGCACTGGTGAAGCGGGAGATCATTCAGGGAAGTTGCTGGGACTATGCCAACGCGGTCTATAATCAGGCCGGTTACCCCAACCGAAACGGCCAGCGCATCACCATTTTTAAAGGTAAAAAGTCTGGCCCCTATGCCGCCATCGCCCTGATCGAGCCGGGCGACTTTCTCTACTACATCAACCACTCCAATTACGATGTAGAGCACAGCGCGATCTTTATCGAATGGATAGATATAAAGAGGAACAAGGCGCTGATGCTAAGCTATGGCGGTGAGCATCGCAAAGCGCCTGCGCGCTATCGCCTCTATGATCTCTCCAGCGTCTACCGGATCATCCGGGCCAATTAGCGCAAGCAGGACAGCGGCAAGCCAGGCCCGCAGGCACAAAAAAGCCCCGGATGTCCGGGGCTGATTGCCATTTGGAGCGGGAAACGAGACTCGAACTCGCGACCCCAACCTTGGCAAGGTTGTGCTCTACCAACTGAGCTATTCCCGCATTCTAGATGGAGGCTTGGGTCGGAATCGAACCGGCGTCCACGGCTTTGCAGGCCGCTGCATAACCACTCTGCCACCAAGCCTAAAACAGTTCCGGACGCTGCCTGAGTGGCGGCAGCAGCCGTGAATCTAACAAAAAAGCCCCGGTACTGCCGAGGCTCTTTCACAATTTGGAGCGGGAAACGAGACTCGAACTCGCGACCCCAACCTTGGCAAGGTTGTGCTCTACCAACTGAGCTATTCCCGCTGCGTCAGAACGAAGCGTATTGTAGCGGCGCGGATGTTGCTGTCAAGCATCAATCAACTGAAACAGCTGATTCCCCCTCCTACTTCTCCCTTGGCAACACCTCCACCACCGACTGCCCAGAGAGACTGGGCCAGGCCGCACGCAGATAGACCACCATCGACCAGAGCGTCAGAATAGCCGAAACATAGAGTAGCACAAAGCCGACCGTGAACACCGGGATCTCCCACAGTGGCTGCTTGATGATTAACAGCAGGATCGCCACCATCTGCACTGCGGTCTTGAACTTACCGATCATCGACACTGCCACCTGGGCGCGCGCGCCGATCTCGGCCATCCACTCGCGCAGCGCTGAGATGGTGATCTCGCGGCCAACGATGATCGCTGCCGCCAGCGCCAGCGCCGGGCTCGGCTCCGCCTCCACCAACAGCAGCAGCGCTGCCGCCACCATCAGCTTATCTGCAACCGGGTCGAGGAAGGCGCCAAACGGCGAAACCTGCTGCCAGCGCCGCGCCAGATAGCCATCCAACCAGTCAGTGACACTGGCCAGAGCAAACACCGCCGCAGAGAGCACCCTGGCCCCCTCGAACGGCAGGTAGAAGATCAACACAAACACCGGGATCAATAGGATCCTCAACAGCGTCAGGATATTCGGAATGGTCCACACAATAAGAATCCACTAACTCTCTTCATGAAAGGCCTGATAGATCAGTCGCGCCAGCTTCAGGCTAACCCCATCGACCCGTGCGATATCCTCGACCCCGGCCCGGGTCAGCTCCTGCAATCCACCAAACTGCTTCAACAGCCGCTGACGGCGCTTTGGACCGATCCCCGGCAACGCCTCCAGCACCGAGGTCTTACGACTGCGGGCACGGCGCTGGCGATGACCTGTGATCGCAAACCGATGTGCCTCATCACGGATCTGCTGCACCAGGTGCAGCGCCGGTGAATCCGCCGGCAGTATAATTGGCGTGCTATCGCCGAACAAGAAGAGCTGCTCCATGCCCGCCTTGCGGTCCGGCCCTTTCGCCACCCCCACCAGGGTCAGCCCGGCGATACCCAGCTCGACCAGAATCTCATGCGCCGTGCTCAGCTGCCCTTTGCCACCGTCAATGAAGAGGATATCAGGCAGCGCCACCTCCCCCTTCTTGATACGGGTATAGCGCCGCTCCAGCGCCTGGCGCATCGCCGCATAGTCATCGCCGGGTGTGATGCCATCGATATTGAAGCGGCGGTAATCCGATTTGAGCGGGCCCTCGGCATTGAACACCACGCAGGAGGCGACCGTTTTCTCTCCGCGAGTATGGCTGATATCAAAGCACTCCATACGCGACGGCGACTCATCCAGCCCCAGCGCCTGCTGCAGTCGCTCGAGCCGCCCCTGCATATCGATGCGGCTGGCGAGCCGCGCCTTCAGTGCCAGTTCAGCGTTGTTCAGCGCCATCTGCAGCCAACGCGCCCGCTCGCCGCGCAGCCGATGACTGATGCGCACTCGTCGCCCCGCCTGTTCACCGAGCACCTGCTCCAGCAGGGTCTGATCTTCACCAGCATGACTGAGGATGATCTCCGCCGGCACCGCCTTCTCCAGATAGTACTGGGCGACGAAAGCAGAGAGCACCGCCCCCGCCTCTGCGCCAGCGGGTATTGTGGGAAAGAAGGCCTTGTTACCCAGATTGCGACCGGCGCGGATAAAGAATACCTGGACGCAGGCGGTCCCCGCTTGCAGCGCCACCGCGACGATATCCAGATCGCCCCGTTCGCCGCTGACATACTGACGTTCCTGAATTCGGTTGAGAAGTTTGATCTGATCTCGGTAGAGCGCCGCCTGCTCGAACGCCAGCGCCGCAGAGGCCGCCTCCATGCGCGCCACCAGCGCATCCACCACCGTACTGGTCTTACCATCGAGAAACAGCTCGGCGTGGCGCACATCCTCGCGGTAGTCGGTCTCGCTGATCAGGCCGACACAAGGCGCGCTGCAGCGTTTGATCTGATACTGCAGGCAGGCTCGCGAGCGGTTGCGAAAGAAACCCTCCTCACACTGGCGCACCGGAAACAGCTTCTGCAACAGCTGCAAGGTCTCGCGGGTCGAACCGGCGCTCGGATAGGGGCCGAAGTAGCGTCCACCACCCTTGCGTGAGCCGCGTCGGAAACTGAGCGCCGGGAACGGCTGGTCGGTGGAGAGGTAGATGTAGGGGTAGCTCTTGTCGTCCCGCAGCAGCACATTGTAGCGCGGCTTGAGCGACTTGATCAGGTTGTTCTCCAGGATCAGCGCTTCGGCCTCGGTGTGGGTCACCGTCACCTCGATGCGTTCGATCTGGACGACCATGCGCTGGATGCGCAGATTGAGAGCGCGGGTGAAGTAGCTGCTCACCCGCCGCTTCAGATTCTTCGCCTTGCCGACATAGAGCACCTTGTCGTCGGTGCCGATCATACGATAGACCCCGGGCCTGGAGGTCAGCGTCTTGAGAAAGGCCTTAGCGTCGAAACAAGCTTTAGACGACGGTTCACTCATCGTCAGAGAGTCTGCAGCAGCTCTCTGGCACGCGCAAACACCTGCTCGAACATCGCTGTGGTGAGTCGTTTTGTCTGGGTGTTGTAGCGGCTGCAGTGGTAGGAGTCGAGCAGCCGGAGGCCATTCGGCAGGCGGTGTTCAGCCGCATGGCCGAAGGCAAACGCCTTCAGCTTCTGCCCGGATGCCTTGAGCACCGCGTTGTGGGCAATGCAACCCAACGCTAGCACCACAGCCCCCTTCTCCAGGCTTGCCAGCTCCTGGCTGAGGTAGTGGTTGCAGTTGTTAATCTCCACCCCCTGCGGTTTGTTCTGCGGTGGCAGGCACTTCACCGCGTTGGTGATGCGGCAGTCGAACAGCTGCAGGTCATCATCTGCCGCCACCGATTCGGCCCGGCTGGCAAAACCGTAGCGGTGCAGCGTCTGGTAGAGCAGGATGCCGGCGTGATCTCCGGTGAACGGGCGTCCGCTCGCGTTCGCCCCATGCATGCCCGGCGCCAGTCCCACCAGCAGCAGGCGAGCGGCAGGATCACCAAACGGCGCCACCGGACGACAGTGGTAATCGGGGTGGTCCTGCCGGGTCTGATCGAGGAACGCCGCCAGCCGATCACAACGGCAGCAGTGCAGATCAAACACTGTCGACCTTGTCGCTGAGAATGCCGTGGCGATAGGCGAGCCGCGTCAGCTCCACATCGTTGCGCACATCGAGCTTCTCATAGATACGCTGGCGGTAGGTGCTGACAGTCTTGGGGCTGAGGCTGAGACCATCGGAGATCTCCTGGTTGCGTTGCCCCTCCAGGATCATCAGCATCACTTGGGTCTCGCGGGAGGAGAGGCCTTGGAAGGGAGTGGCGGAGTGGCGCTTCCAATCGGTGAGGATATGTTTTCTTGCGACATCGGAGGAGACAAAGGGCTGACCGCGGAACACGCTGCGGATCGCCTGGATCATCTCATCTGCCGGGCAGCCTTTGGTCAGATAACCCATTGCGCCCACCTCGTTAAGACGAGCAGGGAAGGGCTCGTTATCCAGCATGGTCAAGGCCACCACCTTCAAATCGGGAGCAATCCTCAGCAGTCGGCGGGTCGCCTCGATGCCACCAATGCCAGGCATGTTCACATCCATCAGCACCACATCGGGCCGATCCTGCTGCACCATCTGGATCGCCGTTTCACCACTGCCCGCCTCGCCCACCACGCTGATGTCAGGCACCTGCGTCAAGATACTCTTGACGCCGGTACGCACCAGTTCGTGATCGTCAACCAACAACACTCTGATCATCTGATTCCTCGCTGTTCAGAGGTATCGCCCACACTGCTTGATATCGGCCTGCACGCAACTGACAGGCGCACATCGTCCCCAGCCTGGGGGGGGGTGCAAACTATTCCGCCGAAGAAGAGACCATCGAGTTTACAAGGGTGGCTTAGATTGAACAACGGAACCGCTCCCGAAGGCTTGTGGGCTGCAAAGCAGATCACATCAGGAGACCACCCAACGCTCTCGGCTGGATGCATACTCAGGCCCACCGGCGCCAAAGCCATGCCCCTGGATGACACAGAACGCCAGCCATTTGGAGAGGAACAGGTTCAACTTCCAACGCTGCTCCAGGGTCGGGTTATCGCCCCACTTTTTCAAGGGTAAGGCCGACTGGCGCAGGTCGACGATATCGACCTGTTTGGAGTCGTGATAGACACGCAGATTGGCGTCCGGATCAGGATAGTGGCCACCGGCATGGGGAAAGAAGTAGGTAAGATGGAGCAAGCTGGTGTAGGGGGTCTGTTCGAGCACCTCCAGATGGAGGTCCATACCATGATCGAGACAGGAGAGGGCCCGCCCCTGCATCAACCGAAGTTCTGGCGCAAGCCGCAGCAACAGCCGGTAGTTCTCCTCACTCAGATCGAGCAGCGCGCCCACATTCGGCCTGCCATTCAGCAGGCTCTTTAGACTCCAAGGGTAACAGGGGGCTCGCATCGCGTCGGTCCAGACCTCTCAATTCAACACAGGAGGCCATGATACAGCCACTTGCCCCTGCTGCGGACACAAAAAAACCCCGACAGGCCCTAACACCGCCGGGGTCTTTTCGGAATGACCGCTCAGGCGTCCTGGCCGCCCTTCTGCTCTGCTTCGATCTGCGCCCGCACCTCGTCCATATCGAGTTCACTGGCCTTGTCCAGCAGATCACGGAAGCCCGACTCCGGCAACGCACCCGCCTGGGAGAAAATGATGATGTTCTCACGGAAGATCATCAGGGTCGGGATCGAGCGCACCTGGAAGTGCATCGCCAGTTCCTGCTCGTCTTCGGTATTCACCTTGGCGAAGACCATATTCGGATTGTCTTCGGCAACCTTTTCATAGGTCGGGGCGAAGGAGCGACAGGGACCACACCAGGGCGCCCAGAAATCGATGATCACGAAATCGTTATTGGTGATGGTCTCTTCGAACGTGTCCTTGGTGAGTTCTACGACAGCCACAGCATGCCCCTTAACAATTTAGTAAAAAGTTGGCGGATTCTATCAGAATATTCTAATAAGTTCATCCAGCAAATTGCCCGCCATTCCCTCAACTGAATGCCATAAAAAAGCCGGGCTTAGCCCGGCTTTTCAGCATTCTTCAGTGAAGATCAGCCCAGTCCGCTGAAGATCTGGTCGCGGATCTCGTCCACCCCGCCAACACCGTTGATCTTAATGTATTTGCAACTACCGGCATCTGCCTCTTTGGTGTAGAAGGTGATCAGCGGCTCGGTCTGGTCATGGTAGACCTTGAGACGCGCCTTTACGGTCTCTTCCTGATCATCATCGCGCTGAATCAGATCCTCACCGGTCTCGTCATCCTTGCCCTCCACCTTGGGCGGATTGAAGGTGACGTGGTAGGTGCGACCGGAGGCGAGATGCACCCGACGACCGGACATGCGCTTGATGATCTCCTCATCGGGCACATCGATCTCCACCACTGCGTCGATCGGCACACCGGCCTCTTTCAGCGCTTCTGCCTGGGGAATGGTGCGGGGGAATCCGTCGAACAGGTAGCCGTTGGCGCAATCGTCCTGGGCAATGCGCTCTTTCACCATGCCCATGATGATATCGTCAGAGACCAGACCGCCCTCATCCATGATCTTCTTCGCCGCCTTGCCCAGGTCGGTGCCCTGTTTAACGTGAGCACGCAACATGTCACCAGTGGAGATCTGGGGAATGCTGTACTTCTCTTTGATGTAGTTTGCCTGGGTACCCTTGCCCGCACCGGGGCCGCCCAACAGAATCACGCGCATGTTCATCACTCCTTAATCTGGTGTAACACTCTTTTCATACCACTTGAGTCTGACACACTATGGCGCAAGCGGACTATTCGAGGCTATCAATGGGCGGATATAGCGACCTTATGCGTCACGTCACTAGCCTTCCCCTAGACCCCAGCGAGCGATCATCTCGATCCGCTCCTGGGTCATCGGATGAGTGGAGAGATAGCTCAGCGCTCCACTCTCCTCCCCCCCATGACTCTCCCCAAGGCGTTGGAGCATCCGACCCAGATGTTGCCGATCCAACCCGGCGCGCTGCATCAGCAAGACCGCATAGCGGTCCGCCTCGCTCTCGAACTCGCGAGAGTAGTGACTCTCGACCAGCAGCACCGGCAGTGCTGCCAACAGTGCCCCGCTGGAGGCGGCATCCCCCACAAATAGAGTGGTCAGCAGCACCAGCAGCGAATCCTGCAGCACATGGCGGACCCCGTGACGATACACCAGATGCCCGATCTCATGGGCAAACACCCCCATCACTTCTGCATCCGCCTGTGCTAGCTCGATCAGCTCATCGGTCACTACCACGATGCCCGAGGGCAGCGCGAAGGCGTTGGCGCCGATCGTGCCGCCAGCTCGGAACTGCAGCTGAAGCGGCGTCGCGGCATCGGCCTCCCGAACCATCCGCTGGAACAGTTGCCGATAGTGCTGCCGCTCTGTCTCTGACAGCTTAGAGGGTCCCAGCCAACGCTTGTCGAGCAGCGCCAGCACCTCCTCTCCCAGGATCAGGTCAAGCTGGAGCGGCGTGGCAAATGCGAGGTAACGTGACGCCAGCGGCACTCCCTGAGAGATCATCAACCAACCAAGCCCAAGTGCCAAAGACACGGCCAGAATCACATAGCGGTAGCGGCTCTCCAGATGGTGCAACCAGCGGCCTTCCCCTTTCCTATCAGTCAGCGCCTCCAGTTGCAGCATGAAGTCATGATTGGCCACTTCAAGCTTGCCGCCCTCGGGCAGAAAGACCCCCTGAGGCGCACTCCCCAGCTGAGGGGTGATACGCAGTTCCGAGGTCGGCCAGAAGCACTCGCCGGTGGCATACTCGATCCACAGGTCACGGCCATTCAGTGAGACACGAACCCGCCGTGCCTGTGACTGGCGACCATCGAAATAGAGCGCCTCGGTGGTGATCAAAGGCCAAGATCCACATCAAACACATCGCCGACACCCTCACCCGTGGCGGCCACCTGCTCTGCCTGATCGGCGAGAAAACCATCCAGGTCTCCCTGCGGAATAAACTGCAGCGTCTCCGCCCGGTAGCGGGCCATGCGGATCTTTGCCCAAGGGATCAGCAGACCCAGCGAGAGGATGATGGCCAGCGCATTGGTCAGCAACAACACAATCAACTTGCGTGCCTGCATATGGCTCTCAAAACGATGACCGTTAAGGTCGGTATGGTTCCAGATTAGGTTGGCGATGCGCGCCTTGATGAAACCATATACCAACAGATAGCCAACCAGGATTGGCAGCAGGCCCAGCGGGCTGCCACGCATCTCGACCGGCGGCTCACCGGCTGGCTGTGCCGACATCGTCATCACGCTTTCGAACAACCGGCTGCCGAGCATGCCACCCAGAAAAAATACCCCCAGCAACAGCAGTCCGGCCAGTAGATAGGTTTTATAGAACCTACCAAGCGGTGCCTCCATCGCAAATGCGCTCGTTCCATAGCGACTCTGGCCGAGGATGAAACGGCTGCGCCGCTGATCAAAAAATGGATAGAGCAGACCCAGACTGAGCGGCAGCAGAATCGGCAGACCGATAAACACTTTGATCGCCTTGGAGTAGTTCTGCTCGAAGCCAAAGCGGATGTTGCGATAGGCCGAGTTGTGCGCACGAAACGCCAGTGCCTTGTTGACGACCCAGGGCATCGCAATCAGAAACAGCAGCGAGGCAAGCAAATCAAACGGTGGTGCGATCGAGGTCAGGCCAAGATAGAGGATGAAAAAACCGACTGCGATCAGGCGCCCTTTGAGGATCATCATCGGCCCGGCCAGATAGTCGAAGGTCGCTCCCGCAAGCCGGGTATTGGCATAGAAATAACGCTGGGTACGCACCTTCGCCCACGCTGAATAGATGCCGAGGGTGAGGATCGTCAGCACCAGATTGACGATCCAGATACGAAAAAACTCTCCGAACTGGCCGGTAAATTCAAACGAAAGTGAAGAGGATGACTGCAGATCCTTTGTTTCCATGTCAGGTGGCTCTTTTGCTTTCTCCCTGTCTATAAAAATGCCTCTATTTCTTCTCCACTATCCGATCCAGTTTCGGCCGGGGGGAATCCGCCAGCCACTGATCAAGATGCGCCCCCTGCTCGTCCACCCGCATGGTGTAATCGAGACCGGGGCAAACATCCGGATACTGCTCATGGATCGCTTGACAAAGCTCCCACGCCTGCTGGTTACGCTGGAACAGTGCATTGTGCTGCGACACCTGACGCAACTGCTCCTTCACTTCCCGCCTGGTAGAGCGAATCTCCATCACTAGAAAAACCAGGATAACGACGAAAACCAGCAATGCCGAAAGTGTCGCAAAATCGAAAGACATGACTATTTTTCCTTGGGATATCAGAGCGGCATACACTAACCGATCAATTCCAGGGTGAGAACCTCAAACACCAACCAACCACGAAAAGTGGGGCCGATTGGCCCCACTTTCCACATACCATCTGACCTCCAGCCGCAGACAGAGGCCAGTAGAATGGCTGTTATTTTTCCGACAGATTCAACACCTTGATATTGAGCCGCCTTGTCCCTATGTCAAACACTCTGCTTGGCCCGTTCAGCTGGACTTTTTACGGAAGCCAAACAGACCACCCACCAAACCGATCCCGAGCAGAGTCAAGCTGCCAGGCTCCGGCACAGAGGCGTTCTCGGTCACCAAGTGAACATTGCTGACAGCGACAGCAGAATCGAGACCGCCATCACTCGGAAGGTTAGAGACAAGCTGAAACTCCATACCAAGCAGGGTCACGCCTGCATCAAGACCAGAGAGATCCCAACTGACGCTGCCAGCATCCGTCCAATTGACGGAAAAATCATCAATAAGAGCGCCTGTGTCCCCATTGAAGACGAATGCATAAAACTCATCATCATTGCCCGCAGGCTCAGAAAAAGAGAAGTCAAAGTCCAAGCTCAACAAACCAGTGGGAACATCGATACCAGGATCACCCATAAGAGGGTCGTTCGAAAGCAAGGTGATGCTGAAAGCTGGATTCTCCTCCATCAGAGCCGAGCCACCATCAACCGCCACGGATACGGTTGGGTCAGCATAAAAATCGTTCAGATCAAGTGGGATAACCGCGGCCTGAGCGGAGAAGGCCGCCATGGCTAAAGAGCAGAAGGCTAAAGTGATTTTAGTGATTTTTCTCATTTTTTTCGATCCCCATGCTTGATTTTTTTCATGATTGAAGTAGCGATTGGCCATGAGCATACTTCGTGCCAATTTTGTTTTTTTCTTGACTTCAAATACTTACAACAACCCTCTAAAAACCATACAAAAACTATGTAAATTTTACCGACACCACAAACACCCTTATTCAGGCACCTTGCTACGAGGCACGGCAAATACTTCTATTAGGCTGGACAACCACACAAATAGTAGGAATCCAAGTCCCGGTCGGTGGGAAAAAAAACCCATATCCAGGCCATTTCACAAGGGGAAATCAAACAAATCGCAGGCTCTGCTCCGTCATTTGTTGTAAAAATTTCCGACAATTGTCAATGCCATCCCGTTACTGTATAAACGCAAACGCAAACGCAAACGCCGCATGGGGTAGTAATTATTGCCAGGAACGGGTTCACAGATTCCATTGAACGACCTCAGAGTTTCCACAAAAAATCTCGAATTTTACTCAGGTTGGGGTATCTGTGCTGGTCGATGGGAACCTAAAGCATCCATCTTGGCAGCGGCGCCCGCACCGTTATTGGCCTTGCGTCAATACTTCGTTACTTATGCACTACATACAGGAAGGGGAAAACAACAATGAAAAAGCGAATGCTCGCACTTAGCCTTGCAATGACGATGCCACTCTTTTCCGGTCAGGCATCCGCACAGGTACGCCACCTCTATCTGGCGGCTACCGATGGCTATCACAACCTGCCCGACCACAACACTTATGGGATAACTCCCGCCACTCTCGCAGCCGCGCCGTACCGTAAGGTCTACATGCGCGGCTTCTGTGACGATGTCGATGGCACCCAGGCCGTACCCGGCTGTGCCAACATGCCGGCGCCGATCATCGACGTGACCCAGGGCGATGACGTCTTTGTCCATCTACGCAACATCGGCAATGCTAACCCCAACGCACCGGTCGATGCTCACTACAACGAACGCGTACTGATGCGCACAATAAACATTGGCTACGCCGAAGTGCCCTGGCACGCTCATGGCTGGCACTTCACCCGCGTCGGAAAGGACGCCAACCCCATCGCCCCCGCCAATCAAAAGCAGGAATACACCGTGCATATCGGCTCCGGTGAAACCCATGATTTGATAACTAAGTTCAAAGACCTACGTACAACTGGCAGCTACGCCAGTAACTCTATGATCTCCACTCAGGGTAGCGGTCTGAACGAAATTGCGGCTGCTTGGGGGGTCTATGGAGTTGATCCTGCAGCCCATGACAACAACCTGGATGTGCAGTGGTACCCCATACACAGCCATAACGACTACAACGTCACCAACAACGGCGCTTACCCTGGCGGGATGGCTGTACTGGTCCGCGCCTCAGTCGCACCACCACCAGCCGCATCGCCTGTCCGCCAGCGCGGTTCTGCCCCCCGTCGCTAGATTCGCCTTCAGCTAATCTATAGCCGTCGATACGGAGAGAGCGGCTTCGGCCGCTCTCTCCGCTTTCAATCGTGTTAGATCGAATTCCAGTGGGCCACACATTCCACCTGGCTATCGCGATGGAGCATTAATTATGCAACTACGATCATTTTTTTTAACTCTCCCCCTGCTCTCCCTCTACCAACCTGCCGCCATAGCGGACAGCGACCATGAGCCCCCTAAACACCAGCCTCCAGCCCGGCACGGTGCACCCAACCACACACAACGCCCCCCATCTTTGCGCAAGGCCCCCTCTTCGGGGCGACTCGCCGTTGAAAAGATCATCCTTTGCGGACGAGGACTACAATAGAGGTGCACTATCGCCTGATCGACGTGGAAGAGCTTCCCGCCCATCCGATGACCACATCAATCCTCGATGATCAGAGCAAACGCATCGTGCCGATCAGTAAACTGCCAATGCTGGTTGAACCAGTCTCTGCTGAAAAGGCCGCCTCGACTCCGCCCGGCAAGCTCTTTTTCTGGGACAAGGAGGGTCTGATCAAGCCAGGCAGCCAAGTTTCAGTCATGGTAGCGGGACTAGCCACCCTCCATCTCCCGGTCGAGGCCGGCCCTGACTACGACCCCACAGCCGCCGAAACAGTGGAGGCTGTGATTCAAAAACCACAGCTTCCACCAGACGCGACTTTGACGGTGCATCAAGCTAAAGACTCTGGCAACGGGCTACTCAACATCTGGTTCTCCACCACCGGGGTAAACGCCATCACCGCCGGTGCCGAACACACCTACGCAATCAATCAAAAGACCGGCGAGAAGCTGCCCGTTCTGCGCGTTCCCCGCATCGGGCTGCTGGCCCCCAAGCACTTGGGGCAAATGGAGGGCTCTTTTATGGTGGTCGACAATCAGCGCCAGCAGGTACAGCGCGGTGATCGCATCACTGTCGTCGTCGTTGGTCTCGAGCAACCTGATGTTCTGGTGGAATAAAATGCGGCCAACCAAACTGATACAGATACTCTGCGCCTTTACCCTGCTATCCAGTTACCTGCAAAACCCGCAGGCGGCGAAACTGGAGACGAACGTCAAGAACGATCCGCGGCTGCACGAAGGGGCTATCTACTACGGCAAGAACAATCAGATCGAGGATGTAGCCGTCCCTCTCGGGGGGCTTGTCGGTTCCGATACGGTGGACGGCGTCAGCGTCGGCCTCTATGTCTTCCAGGCCAGTTCCCCCGAACGCCATCAACCCGGTGCAAAGGGGCCAACTCACCTGTTCAACATCACCTTCACCGAAGAGGAAGATGGCAACCTCATCAACCAGGTACTCGGGGCGCTACTGATCCAGGGACCGGGGCCAAAAGCGGAGACCCGCTACCGCATCCACCCATTCAAGTCCCATCAGCAGGTGGCCGTGCGCCTCGACCATGAGGGTGAGTATCGACTCTCTGTCGAATACCTGGCTCGCAACCAGCAAGGAAAAACAAAAGCCTTTCCCTTCGTCTATATACGAAAAAAATAATAAGAGCAGAGCCAGCATGAAAACAATCAGAATCCGTCTTGCGCTCCTATTTCTATCACTAATCATCTCTTCGGCTAACGTTGCCCTGGCGCAGCAGATCGAAGACGCCAAGCAGCAGAAAATGGCGCATTCCACGACTACCATACCAGTACAGACGGCAACCCCACGGGCCGTCTATGTCTGCCCTATGCACCCGGATGAGACCAGCCGCGAGCCCGGTAACTGCAGCATCTGCGGCATGTTTTTGGTCGAAAAGCAGGCGAATAGCAAGACAAGTGGGATGTCCATGCAGCCGGGCAAAATTGACACTCAACACGCCCTAGACGCCGCCGCGGCAAAAAAGATGCCGAGTGAAATATGCGTATTCCCTGCGAAGAGACAAACCGGGGCTCCAGCAGATGGGATGGTGATGACCTCCGCTGCACAGCACAACCACTCTGATCATCAGCATGCAGCTGCCACCATGGTGGCGTCGATGTCCGCGCCGCAGGCCACCTACGTTTGCCCCATGCACCCGAATGAGACCAGCCACAAGCCCGGTAACTGCAGCATCTGCGGCATGTTTCTGGTCGAATCCACGGCAGCGGGTTCAGTAGAAGGGATGGAGATGGACCCGGCCATGGAGCATGATCATGCTGGTCACCAGCATGATCCGACGGCCATGCCGATGCCAGAGGCAGCACCACAGCCCAATCCTGCTGAACAACCCGCGCCCCAACTGCAGCCAAAGACGGCATCCAGCAGCCAAACCCTCTATGTCTGCCCCATGCACCCGAATGAGACCAGCCACGAGCCCGGTCGCTGCAGCATCTGCGGCATGTTTCTGGTCGAATCTACGGCAGAGGGTTCAGTAGAAGGGATGGAGATGGACCCGACCATGGAGCATGATCATGCTGGTCACCAGCATGCTCCGACGGCCATGCCGATACCAGAGGCAGCACCACAGCCCAATCCTGCTGAACACCCCGTTCCCCACCTGCGCCAGCAGACAACAGCCAGCGGCCAAACCCTCTATGTCTGCCCCATGCACCCGCAGATCGTTGCCAAAGACCCTGGTAGTTGCCCGATCTGCGGCATGGATCTGGAACCAGTTGAACGAGAAGCTGAGGCAGAGAGTGGCGCTCACATCAATGTCTCTGTCAGCCCGGAGATCATGCAGAGCCTCGGCATCCGTACCGCCAGGCTACAGCAAATGACCTTCAGCCGCACAGCTGAGACCATGGGATACATCGAGTATGACAAGACTCGCATGCGCCATGTCTACGCCCCTGCAAACGGTAATGTGGAAAATCTGAGTGTACGCTCTGAAGGCGAACGGGTGCAGAAAGGGCAGTTCCTATTCAAACTCTTCACCGCCGCCCTCTCCGACTACTACGATGATACCTTCGCTCAACTAGACGATATTGTGGTCGATCTGCCAATCATCGAGGGGCAGTATGTCATGCCCACCACCAAGGTGATGACATTGGCCGATCTCTCCAGCGTCTGGGTGCTGGCCGATGTGTTTGAATCCCAGGCAAGCTGGATCCGCCGCGGCCAACAGGCCGAGGTACGCACCCCCAACCATGCCGGTCGCGTCTGGAGGGGGGAGGTTGAATATATCTACCCCAGCCTGGACCCCGAGACCCGCACTCTGAAGGTGCGTATGCGTTTCGATAACCCCGACGAGGCGCTGATCCCAAACATGTTGGCCGAGATCACTATCCACGGTCCCCCGCAGCCCAACATCCTGGCCCTGCCCAAGGAGGCACTAATCCAGACCGGGCACCAGCAGCGTGTCATCCTGGCGTTGGGCGATGGCCACTTCCAGCCACATCCGGTCCAAACGGGCCAAGAGTTTGGGGATTGGATCGAGATCACTGCCGGCCTCACTCCCAGCGATGAAGTGGTCGTCTCAGGACAGTTTCTGATCGACTCCGAAGCCAGCCTCAAGGGCAGCCTCGCCCGCCTGCACACCCATTAATCAAACTAAAAACGAGGGCCGTCACGGATACCTGCTGTTTCTTTCGGAAGGGGCCATGAAGCGATTCCTGTGGACCTGGCCGCAGCCTATTAAGCAGGGAGCTATCGATGCCGCGATGAGGGGGCTCAGGGTAGCCCCGCCAGCGGCATTTTCTCTAGAGCCAGTCCATATCGGTGACTCAGTAACCAATCTGACATCGGGCTATATAACCACCTTAAAAACCAAACTGGAGCTAGCATGATTGCTGCAGTTATTCGTTGGTCCTTAGCGAACCGACCGCTCGTTCTTTTACTCACACTACTGTTGACTGGCTGGGGGCTGGTATCACTCCAAAAGACTCCGATCGACGCCCTGCCTGATCTCTCCGATGCCCAGGTCATCATCAAGACCAGCTACCCTGGCCAGGCCCCCGGGGTGGTAGAGGCGCAGGTTACCTACCCACTTACCACTGCCATGCTGTCGGTACCCGGCACTGTGGCAGTGCGTGGCTACTCCTACTTCGGCGACTCATTCGTCTACGTGGTATTCGAAGACGGCACCGATCTCTATTGGGCCCGCTCGCGGGTATTGGAGTACCTCTCACAGGTCAGCGCCAGATTACCCGATGGCGCCACCCCCGCACTCGGACCCGACGCCTCGGGTGTCGGCTGGATCTACCAATACGCCCTGGTGGACCGACAGCAGAAGCATGACCTGAGCCAACTCCGCTCGATCCAGGACTGGTTCCTCAAGTATGAGTTGCAGACTGTACCCGGGGTGGCCGAGGTGGCAACCGTGGGCGGCATGGTGCGCCAATATCAGGTGGTTCTTGAACCCAATCTACTGCGCCTCTATAACATCCCACTCTCCCAGGTAAAACAGGCAATCCAAGACGCCAACCGTGAGGTGGGCGGTTCAGTCATCGAGCAGGCAGAGGCAGAACAGATCGTCTACGCCACCGGCTATCTGCAGGGGGTGAAGGATCTGGCCCAGGTACCATTGGGACTCAGCTCCAAAGGCACTCCAATCTTACTGAAGGATGTGGCAAAGATCCGCCTCGGCCCACAGATGCGGCGCGGCATCGCCGAGCTGGATGGTCTGGGAGAGGTGGTTGGCGGCATCGTGGTGATGCGCTGGAAAGAGAATGCCCGCGCCACCATCGAAGCCGTAAAACAGAAGCTGGAGGGGCTCAAGGCGGGGCTGCCAGAGGGTGTGGAGATCGTCGAGACCTACGACCGTTCACGCTTGATCAACAGCTCGGTTGACAACCTGCAACAGCGGCTGATTGAGGAGTTTATCGTCGTCTCCCTGATCTGCATCCTGTTTCTGTTCCACCTGCGCACCTCGCTGATCATCATCACCAGCCTGCCCGTTGGCATCCTGGCCGCCTTCGGCATCATGCAGTGGCAGGGGATCAATGCCAATATCATGTCGCTCGGCGGCATTGCGATTGCCATCGGCACCATGGTAGACGCCGCCATCGTGATGTTGGAAAACGTTCATAAGCACGCGGAACGCAATGGCGGAATCTGCCGCTGGGAACAGATCGAGGCGGCGGCCATCGAGGTCGGATCACCGCTCTTCTTTTCACTGGTGATCATCACCCTCAGTTTTCTGCCGGTCTTCGTGCTGCAGGGCCAGGAGGGGCGGCTCTTCTCCCCCCTCGCCTACACCAAGACCTACGCCATGGCCGCCGCCGCCATCCTCTCAATCACCCTGGTGCCGGTGCTGATGGGCTACTTCATCCGCGGTCGGCTACCGCAGGAGGCAAGCAACCCGATCAACCGTTGGACCATCCGCGGCTATCTGCCGGTGATTCGGCTCACCCTGCGTCACCCTATCGCTGTACTCTCTATCAGTCTGCTGCTGACCCTCACTGCTATCTGGCCAATCAGCCAGATCGGCTCGGAGTTCATGCCTGAACTCGATGAGGGGGATCTGATGTACATGCCCACCACCTTCCCTGGGCTCTCAATCGGCAAGGCACAGGAGCTGTTGCAACAGACCGACCGACTGATCCGCACCGTACCAGAGGTCGAGCGGGTATTCGGCAAGATTGGACGCGCTGAAACCGCCACCGATCCAGCCCCCCTGACCATGATCGAGACCACCATCACTCTCAAACCAAAGTCTGAGTGGCGGGAGGGGATGACCCTGGAGAGACTCAAGCAGGTGCTAGACCAGCGGGTCGATGGCGGACGCTATCTAAAGATCAAGATCGATCGTTTGCGGGCGGCGCGCTTCGGCCTCAACATCAAAGATGTCCAGGAGATCATCAGCACCGCCATCGGTGGTGTGAATGTCACCGAGACTGTCGAAGGCCTCGAACGCTATCCGGTAAATATCCGTTATCCGCGCGCCATTCGCGATAGTGGGGAGAAGCTACGCACCCTCCCCATCATCACGCCAAACGGTCGCCACATCACCCTCGGTCAGATCACTCAGATCGAGGTGGAGGATGGTCCGCCAATGATCAAGAGCGAAAATGCCCGTCCCAACGGGTGGGTCTTTGTCGATATCCGTGGACGGGATCTCGGCTCCTACGTCGCTGAGGCGCGGCAGCGGGTCGACGCGGCGATCACCCTACCGCCGAACTATTCGATCACTTGGTCGGGACAGTACGAGCACTACCAGCGTGCCAATGCACGGCTGATCCAGGTCATCCCGCTGACCTTTATCATCATCCTGGTGCTGCTCTACCTGGCGTTTCGCAACCTCACTGAGGTTGGGATCATCATCGCCACCCTACCCTTCGCCCTGACCGGCGGCGCCTGGATGCTCTATCTGCTCGACTTCAATCTCTCGATCGCCGTCGGTATCGGTTTTATCGCCCTGGCCGGCATCGCCGTAGAGACCGCAGTGGTCATGATTGTTTACCTCAATCAGTCCTACCGGGCCGCACTAGAGGCGATAGAGCCGCACGATCGCCGGCTGACCCGGGAGGAGTTGAGCGAGTCGGTGATCGAGGGCGCGGTGATGCGGGTCCGACCCAAGATCATGACCGTGGCCAGCGTTATCTTTGGCCTGCTGCCAGTCCTGCTGGCAAGTGGTAGCGGATCGGATGTGATGCGCCCCATCGCGGCGCCGATGGTGGGGGGTATGTTGAGCGCTGCCCTGCTCACCCTAGTGGTGGTTCCTGCGGTCTTCTATCTATGGAAACA
This sequence comes from endosymbiont of Ridgeia piscesae, assembly GCF_001443665.1. Lineage (NCBI taxonomy): Bacteria > Pseudomonadati > Pseudomonadota > Gammaproteobacteria > endosymbiont of Ridgeia piscesae. The sequence continues at coordinate 27,915 of NZ_KQ557135.1, forward strand.
ACGAGAGAGTGAGAGCTAATCAAGGCATGTTATGAGATGCAGCCTCTACTTCTGATCTGCAGATGACGGCTCAACACGTCGGATCGCGCTCCTGCCACCTTGATCAGCATCGAGCGCCAATTCGATATGGCTACCATTCTGTCTCATCACCACCCGATCCCTGGCGACCTCGGCAACCGACCAACCACTATAATTATCCCCAACCTGTAGACGGATCACCGAGTTACCCCGCACCTCTCTTACCACAGCGATGCGCCGCTGATTGACACTCACTATCCCCTCCAACTGTAGACTGGGGCGCACCTGTACCACCGGCTGAACCTGTCGGATCTTCGGCTGAGGCGCCACACGCCCTTCAATAAACAGAGGGCGCTCAAGCACCTCACGGAAGGCACTGCGGGGCGGGATGGCATAGGCGCCCCTGTCTGGCAATTTCAGCGTGTTAGCCACCCCATCCGCCTGGGTGGATACTGGCGGCGAGTCGTCCTGCTTCCGCTCCATATCTTCCCATTGCAGAAGCAGTAGCTTGCCAAGCCCCGCAAGGGCCAACAGCAACAACAGGCTGAGGATATTAATACGGCCACTGATGCTATTCACCCTCAGCCCCTGATGTAACCCGACAGAACAAAAGTACAAGCAAGCTCAGTCCCGGCCCTAGCCCACTGATTTCTGCCCGCTGCCCCATGGCGGCGGGATGTGCGTTTTCCTTGCAGCTGCAGATCAGAGATAAGCAGATAGGGCTCTCCCGATTCCAGTGCATAGAGAACACCAAATATCGACTCCATCGCCCCCTTCATACTAACCCGGATAGAGACCCTGCCGAAGCTGCCATCTTGTTCGATCGGTAGCACCCGTGTACTCAAGAGCTTGCCCCGGCTCGAGCGAACTACACGGGTCAATATACCTTGGAGCTCAGCACCGCCAAGAGACTCACTCTGTGCCTTCAGATAACGCTTGTCCCTCCGGTTAGCCATCTCTAGTTGCTGATACTGTTGTTGTAACGCTTCCGCTACAGCCACCGAACGTTGATAGATCTCAATGCGTTTGCGGACGCTGGAAATTTCATCATCGTAGGATTGCTTGATCGTCAAATACGGGATCAGCAGAGCCGCCGTGCCCCCGACAACAAGCAACAGCAGCAATAGCTGTGCTGCCAGCTTGCGCAGGCTGGGAGATACACCAAGCTTCATCGAGTCGCCTCCGTGACAAATTGCGCGGAGAGATGGAACCGCTCCATATCATTGATTGCGTTCTTGGTAATGGAGGAGCGAAAGCGTGCATCGCTAAAGCTATTCGATGACTCCAGCAACGAGATTAGCGTCGACGCCGACGCAGAAAAACCATGCACCTGCACATCTCCCGCATCAATCTCGAGTTGATCGAGCCAGGTATTATCCGGCAACAGATGCGTCAGTTCATTGATCACCTCCAACACCGGGGCGTGTTCCATTCTCTTTTCGAGGATAAATCCAGCCTCATTTTTAGCTGTATCGACCCGCTCCCGTAACTCACGTGCCTTCACCACCTGCTGCTTGAGCTGAGCTGCCTTGAGCTGCAAACGCTCCAACTCAACGCTCTTCTCCCAGAGCGGAAAGAGCAGATTGCTCAAACCAAGCAGCAGCACCAGACCTGCGAGCAGATAGTTGAAGCGCCTGGCAAAGGAGTAGCCCCTTCTCCGCTGCTCCCCCGGCATAAGATTCAGCTCGAGCGATTCGCCGGCAATCTCGCCATCCACCGTGACCGCATCCAATCGGATTGCGTGTTTGCTGAGCTGCTCCAAAAGCAGATCGACACGCCCCTTGGGGGCGACATAGAGATCAATCGTCAGGGTCTGGCTGCCCCGATTGCGGGCAACGCACAGGGAATCGAAGTAGACTTGCGACAACCTGAACGGCGTCTCCTGCTCCAGCTGAAAGGTGAGCACCTCCCGCAGATTGGATTCCGCAACCCTGGGTAGGATTAGCCGCTTTTTCAGATAGCCCTCTGGGGGCAGAATCAGCTCCACTCTTCTCGCATCCTGCAACAGGAGTCGCTCTCTACCCAGCCCTGACGGATCGATCAAGCCAACCATCACGGGCTCGCCCCCCTTCGTCCCTTTGACCACACGCCTGATAGCGAGGTCATCACCCTCTACGACAATCTGGTAGACCTGCCCTCCAAACAGAATTCGCTTAACAAACTCTGGCATCATTCCGGTCAGTTCAGCAATCCACCAGTGCCAAAATTGAGCGGCTAGATCCTGCATCCGGGCGAACGACATAGCACTCTGTTCAGCCATCCTTCACCTCTTGGTCTCCCGCCAGCTCCCGCCAGGCAAGGATGCGGTAACGCCGTTGCAGATTGCCGCTGATATCAACGACCGCCCTGACATGAGAACGGCCACCCTGCCCCGTCACTGCCCGCACATCAAGATGGTAGATCGGGTATGCCGGCAACTGCCGGGGGAGCGAGCCTGGCACTTGTGGCCTGTCTATCTGCCGGCCAGCCGAACCCCGCATCACAGCCGCCTCTTGCTGCTCCAGCTGGCGCAACAATGCAGCCGGGGCTTGTGCGCTGTCGAGGGCCCCACCTTTTGAATGCACGGTGATGAAGGGTACGATTGCACGGTAGGTCTCTGCCGTCATCCCCAGTACCATCTTCAGCTCCTGCTCACTCTTGAAGCGAGCGTTGGCAGGACGATAGGCCAGCCCGGCTGCTGCATACTGCCTGGCCTCCGCCCCCTGTAACCGAATCAGGTCATCAGCATCTCGCCAATCGAGGATGGCATCAACGAGGGAACGGGCCTGCTCCTTCTTCATACCAGTCGAGACAATCAGCGCTTCCAGGGTCGAGGACGTGGCCTGGTTGATATCGGTAAGTCCAGTCGCATTGATGATCGAAACGGTGAGCCGTGTTCCCTCAAACTCAACCTGATTCTCCACACCCCGCAATTGAAAACCGCCCTCTCTGGATGACACAAGCAGATCATCGATCGCCATATACAGACCTGCCTCTGCATGTAATCGGGCCTGCAGTGCCTCTCGTTGATTGGCGGCCAGATTCAGCTCCATTCTACCGTTTCTGGCGTGGCTGCCCCCAATCACACTGAGCAGGACAATCAGCCACAACACCAAGAGCAACGCAATACCCCGTTCACCCTTGCCAGCCCTGTGCATTTTTACTTCATACCTCTCTTCCCACACAACGCGACTATCGGCCCCTGCGTCTCGAACGCGATCTCGGCTTGATACTCACTGTTGCCTGCAGATCTGATCTGACCCGAATAATCTTCTCTCGCACTGGCGCCCCATCCTCAATGCTAAAGCTAAAACTGATTAGCTGGGGATAGGCTGACTCCTCCTGACGCCACCGCTCAACCCAGCCTAGATCTGTTGTCCGATGTTGCCCGTAATAAGCGATACGAAACTCGCTCAGTCCGTGCAACAACACTTGACTGGGGGCCTCCTCATCAATCCTTAAAGGATGATCACCCGGCAGCCGCGGAAGGTAGAAGAGCACCAGTTTCCCCCCACCATCCACGGAGGTGAATCTCAACAAGTACTCATAGTCTGCGAATCGCTCATCATACTCAGGCGCCGGCGCGATAAAGGCGAGCTGATTTGCCTCACCGTCAAACAAGAGATGCTCTTTTCCCCCGTCGCTATAACGCCCCATCTGCAGCTGCCGAATCATCTTTGCCAGCAGGCGCTCCGCAGCACGGCCGGCATCACCTGACCCCACGCGCCGGATCCCTGCTTCCCAGCTCCTGCTTGCGTAGTGGACCGAACTGAAGGCTGCGGTCATCAGCAGCGACAGCAGAGCCACGGCAACCAAGATCTCCAGCAGGGTAAACCCCTGTTGTCTATGGCGGTCATTCACCAGCGCCATCCATCTCACTTCACCGAAGGTGGCTTTAGCGGATCAAGCCTGAGGCTGCTCATATTCAACTCACGCTGGCGACCCAGCAACGACCAAGAAACCCGGACCTTAATTTGATAGAGCCCGCCCTCCTGAGTTCTGCCACCGGCATCGCTCCTTTCATAGGGCGCCACCGAGCGATTCCAGCGATAGCCACCAACGCTCTCGCCTCTCTCTACCCCCTCCAGCTCCCGCCAGTTCAGGTCCGTCCCTTCCAGCAAGTCCTGCACCAGCATCAGCGCTCCCATATGGCGCTGCGCAATCGAAATATTACTTAAACCACCGGAGAAAATGCGGTAGAGCACCGTCAGCGACATGGCAAGGATTGCGAAAGCAACCAGCACCTCAATCAGGGTAAATCCCCTCTGAGTCCCCCGCTTAATTGGGGATCTCACCAGAACGCTCCTCTACCTCCAGAACACCGCTGATCCAGTTCACCCGCAACAGGAAACGATGCCGTTCACTCCAGATCACTATCTGCCCCCCGCTAACCGTGCCATCTGGATAGGCGCTGAAGAGCACCACCTTATCCAACCCATCTCCTTTATCGAACTCGAGCCTCAGCCCATCCGGGATATCCAAGCTATTACGCCCAGCTTCGCTCAACAGGGCTCGCCTCTGCCGGTCGAAATAGATCTGCTGCTTCCGGTTGGAGACGATGGCCCGGCTGCGTGATTCTCTAACCATCAGCACCACATCGTTCACCAGACTCCTGGCGGAAACACCTGGCAAGGCTCGACTCAACAGCGGTGGAACCAACGCCACCATCATCGCCATCAGAGTCAGAACCAGCAGCAGCTCCAACAGCGTGAAACCGCCCGCGGTACGATACACTCCCCCCGCCTCACCAACTCACCACATCCTGGTCCTCTCCAGCACCACCTTCCGTGTTGTCCTGACCCAGCGAATAGAGGTCGTAGAGACCATTCTCTCCAGGAAATTGGTAGTGGTAGTCCCTACCCCAGGGGTCTTTGGGGATGCGCTTCTTTTTCAGGTAGGGGCCATGCCAGCCATCGACACCACCGGGCGCCTCCACCAGCGCCTGTAACCCCTCTGCCGTACTTGGATAACGCCCCACCTCTAAATGATAAAGGTCGAGGCCAGCACCAAACTCCTCAATCTGCAACTTCGCCGTGTCGGATTTGGCCCCGCCAAGATAACGCATCATCTGTGGCCCAACCAACCCCGCCAGCAGCCCCAGAATCACCAACACCACCAGCAACTCGATGAGTGTAAACCCCGTGGACTCGATCGAACGCGCCCCGCTAAAACCTCTTTTCATCACCTCTATCCTTCAGATAACCAGTTGATTAATACCCATGATCGCCACCAGAATGGACATGATCACCCCAGCAACGATCACACCCAGGAACAGAATCAGCATTGGCTCCAGGATCGCCAACGACTGCTTAATCGAACGGTTCACCTCTTTATCGTATATCTCCGCTATATGCAGCAGCATCTGCTCCAGCTCTCCGGATTCTTCACCCACACCGATCATCTGCACCGAAAACTCTGGAAAACAACCCGCCTTCTTCAGCTGCGTGGTCAATCGCGTCCCCTCTTTGAGCCCGTTGATCACCCCATCCATGCTGTCGGCGATCACCCGATTCTGTAACGTCTCACGCACAATCCCCATTGCCTTCACCATCGGGATACCATTCTGCAGCAAGGTGCCCAGGGTACGGGAGAAGACAGCAACCTCCATCTTGGTGATCAGTTCCCCCAGCAACGGCAGTGAGAGGACGCGCCGATGCCAGCGGTACTGTCCCTTTGGACGCTGCAGCTGATAGCGAATCCACAGCACGAACAGGACAATCAGCGAGACAAAGATCCAACCATAGGCCTTTAGCAGATCCCCTGCCTGCAACACGATGGCAGTGGAGAGCGGCAGTGCCGCCCCCATCCCCTCAAACAGCTCCTTGAACTGCGGAATGACGTAGGTCAGAAGGATGATGATCGACACGATAGCAACTATCACCAGGATGATCGGGTAGATCATGGCGGACTTCAACGAGCCCTTCAGTTCGCTACTGCGTTCCAGATGATCCGCCAAACGGGCCATGACCGATTCGAGGGTATCCCCCAACTCACCCGCCCTCGCCAGGCTGATGTAGATATCTGGGAAGATCCCCTGTTGCGCTGCCAGGGCATCGGCAAAGGAGTCCCCCCCCTTGATCTTTTCCTGCAGTGCCGACAGCACCTGAGAAAATGCCGGATCACTATTTACCGAGATCAGTAACGAGAGCGAGCGATCGAGTGATAAGCCCGCCTTGAGCAGCGTCGATAGTTCACGGGTAAACAGCAGCAGTTGGTCCTTGTTGCGCCTGAACAGGCCGACAGGCTTCAAGCGACTGGAACCTGCACTTGAGACACGGCTCAGTTCGACCCGAATCGGCACCCGCCCCTGCGCCTGGATCATCTTGACCACAGCCTCTCGGCTCGCACCCTCCGTCGTCCCCTCCGTAACCTCTCCGTCCAGTGATGCGGCCTTGAAAAAGTAGTTCGGCATATCAGTCCAGCCGCGTTACCCGCAATATCTCTTCGATCGTGGTCACACCCCTTGCCGCCTTTGCCATGCCATCCTCATACAGCGTGAGCATGTTAGCCGAGCGTGCCTGACGTGCGATGCTGAGTGAATCGGCGCGCGCCATGATCAGATCCCTGATCTTATCGTCGAGCAGGATGATCTCTATGATCGCCGCCCGCCCGACATAACCTGTACCACGGCACTGCTCACAACCGTGGGCGGTGTAGAACTGCGCCGTCTCCATCTCGACGCTCGCCGACAGGCGCAAGCGCTGGGCCAGCTCCTCGCCAACCCGATAGGGCTGCTTGCACGCATCACACAAGCGACGCACCAACCGCTGGGCCAATACCACCGTCAGTGTCGATTTCAGCAAAAAGTCATCCACCCCCATATCGAGCAAACGCGTGATGCTGCCAGCCGCATCATTGGTGTGCAGCGTAGAAAGCACCAGATGGCCAGTCAGGGCCGACTGTATAGCGATGGCTGCGGTCTCCTGATCACGCATCTCACCGATCATGATGACATCGGGATCCTGCCGCACGATCGAACGCAGGGCGTTGGAGAAGGTCAAGCCGATCTGTGGCTTAACCTGGATCTGGTTGATGCCGTCGATGTTATATTCGACCGGATCCTCCACGGAAAGGATCTTCCGTTCCGGGGTGTTCAGGTGATTCAGCGCCGCATAGAGGGTGGTGGTCTTACCGCTTCCAGTGGGGCCAGTCACCAGGATGATGCCATGCGGGATCGACAGGGCAGCACGCAGCTTCTCCTCCTGCTCACGGGTAAAGCCCAAGCACTTAAAGTCCCCCCCTGCGCCCTCACTGTGCAGCAACCGCAACACCACGCTCTCGCCATACACTGTCGGTACGGTCGATACCCGCAGATCGAGCCAGACGCCCTTGACCTTTATCTTGAAGCGACCGTCCTGTGGCAACCGCCGCTCGGCGATATTCAGATTCGCCAATATCTTGACCCGCGAAACGACCGCCGCAGCAACCTCGGCGGGAGCGTTTTCAATCTCTCGCATGATGCCATCGATGCGGTATCGAACCTTCAAGCTCTGCTCGAAAGGTTCGATATGGATATCCGACGCTTGTTGGTTTACTGCCTGCTGGATCAGTTGGTTCACCAGCTTGATGACCGGCGCCTCACTGGCCAACTCTTTGAGGTGCTCGATATCATCATCGCCAACTGCGCCGAGACGCCCCATCTCCCCCCTGGCAGCCGCCTCCTCATCGGTTTCGGTGTAGCGCTGCCGGAAGGCGGCCTCGATCTCCGACACCACCCCGATCCGCGGCACCACCTCACAACCCGAGACCATCCTCAGGGCCTCCAGCAGGTAGGGGTTATCTGGATCGACCATCGCCACCACCAGCCCCGCCTCGTCCTCCTGCACCGGCACGCACAGATTGCGATTCAGAAACGCCAACGAGATACGCGAGCCATAGGGCAATCTCTCCGGGAACTCGCTCTCGTCGATCAGCGGGATCCCATGAAACGCCGATTGGGCCTGTGCCAGTTCCTGGTCGGAGAGCATTCCCATCCGCACCAGCAGCACGGCGAAAGAGCTCTCGCTCTGCTGCTCGGAGAAGATTCTAAGGGCGTTTTCTGCCTCCTCCCTGCGCAGCCTGCCGGTCTGCACCAAATAACCACCAATCCCGCTATCGAGCAGACTGGCCTTCTGTTGTGGGCTGGCAGAGGGGGAATGCTGCCCCTTGATACTCACATCAGTGGTCATTCAGAATTTCTCGAAGAGGAGTGAAGAACAGCCAATGCGCCCCATCACTAGCCATCCTGTGCATCTAAGATTCCGCATGGGCGTTAATGTCTGATCGAGCGCTCCAGCGCACTCGCCTCTTTGAGACTCTTGCGCAGCTCGTCGGTCAGCACTTTGGCCTGCATTGGATTGGCCACCACCCGTGGCGTGATGGTGATAATCAGCTCGGTACGCGCAACATCTTTCGTCGTGTTGCTGAACATTTTTCCCACCCCGGGGAGATCCATCAAGATCGGGATCCCGTCCTTGGTGTCGTTACTGGTCTCACTGATAAGCCCACCCAGGATGATCGTCTGACCGCTGTTCACCACCACCGTGCTGTCCACGGTACGCTGCGCAATGGGGACATTCCCACCGCCGCCAACCGCTGGCGCCGAACCCGGTTTGCTCACCTCCTGGCTGATCTCTAAGGTCACCATTCCACCGACATTGACCCGGGGCGTGACGGTAAGCAGCGTACCGGTGTCACGGAACTGGACTTCGGTGACGATCGGGGCATCCGGATTGGTCGTGCTCTGGGAGGAACGCGTGATGATCGGGATCTGATCGCCGACCCTAAAGCTGGCCGACTGGTTATCGACCACCATGATCTGCGGCGCGGAGAGGAATTTGACCGAGGATTGAGCGTTCAACAGATTGAAGAAGAGCTTCAACTCATCCATACTGTTCAAAATCCCCAGCGAGAACCCGGAACCCGAGACCCCACTCGGCAGCGGCAGGTTCAGCCCACCCTGCCACTTATCGCTCCCCCCCATATTTCCCTGCAGGAACCAGCGCACGCCATAACTCAGATTATTGGTCAGAGAGACCTCAGCGATGGTCGCCTCTATCAACACCTGCATCGGCGGCACATCGAGCTTGCGGATGGTCGCCTCCACCAACTTGTAATCCCGCGCCGAAGCCAAAACCAGGATCGCATTACGATCTTGATCGGCGATGATCTTTACCTCACCTTGGCCTGCAATGCCCGGCGCCGGCTCGCTCGTCGGCTCCATCGTCGCCGCCCCCATCTGAACCGCCGGATCGAGTGGCTTATCGGTCGGCTGTGGCGGTGGTGTGATCGCACTCTGGGTCGGCGAACGCACATTGGAACGCTCCGCCGGGGGGGAGGCCTGATCCGAACTGGGGGCGTTTTTCCCTCCCCCGCCACCAAAGATCTCCTGCAGCAACCCAGCGATGCTCTCCGCCTTACCATACTTCAGGCGATAGACGTAGAGCCGCTGACCCGGCGAAGTCATGCCCCCCTGGTCGAACCGCTCCACCAGTTCCTTCACCGCGTCAAGGTAACCCGGCTGAGGGGTAATCACCATCACCGAATTGAGCCGTGCCACTGGCACCAGGCGGACCATGCCAGACAGGGGGCCTTCATCGGTAGCGACCAGCAGCTTGTTCAACTCATCGACCAGGGTGGCGGCATCCGCATACTCCAATGCAAACAGGCCGAAGGACATCCCCTTCAACCAGTCCACGTCGAACAACTTTACCGTCTCAAGGGCCTGATTGATCTGAAAACGCGAGCCACGTATCAGCAGCAGGTTACGCGCATCGTTAGTCGTGAAGGTCAGCTCAGCCGAGGATACCGAGCCGAGGATCTTCTTCATCTCCCTCGCTGCGATGTAGCGCAACGGCACAATCTGGGTACCAAAGCCCGCAATGCCTGCCGCCCCCACCTTGCCGACAACCGGAACACTGGACTGTTTAGCGGCATCCGCAAGGGGGATGATCCGATAGAGCCCACTGTCGTAGATCATCGCGGCGCCATAACTCTGCAGGAGCGACTCAAGAATCCCCATCACGCTGTCGATCGGCACAGGGTTATAGGTGCGCATGGTAACCACACCCTGCACCCGTGGATCGATGAGGTAGTTTTGTTTCAGGATCTCCTCGAATACGATCCGCACAACCTCATGCAGTTCGATGCCGTCGAAGTGGAGCGTAATCTCACCCGCCGAACCGCTCTCTTCACCCTGATCTGAGAGATTCAGAAATTTTCCACTGCCAACTTTGTAAAAAGGGGCTTTGGCTGATTGAACGGGCTCACTCCCCCGTCCTGAAGGGAGCGTGGTTGGAGCAACCGCGGCAGATTCCGGCATGCTCTCTTCCTGCATCCACTCTTGAGTGGATCCGTGCGCTACAACTGGCTCCTGCCGCGCTGGATCACTTTTTACGCCAGCCGCAGGCGTACACGCAGCCAGCACAGGCAGTAACAGGGACCACATAAATAGGTGGACAACTTTATTGGTCATGATGCTCTTCAAACCGCCGATTCAGGCCCGGCTTTCTCTTATTCTCTCTTTCACCGCTGGCTGCCGCCCCTGAAGCAGATGAAAACTGCGTCAGCATGGCGCAACATCCGACCGACCACCTGCCGGCTCCCTAAGCCGGGAAGGTTCTACTCAAGTCGACTGGAGTGTCTGCGATCCGAATGCAGCTGTTCAGGCTAGCTGGCTTGGGCAGGCAATCGCGCATTTAGCCCGGCAGATGCAATTGATGCAAGTCCACCAGACTCCTACTCCCCCTTGATTGGCTTCGCGACGGATGTTCTTAGCCCTCACCATTCGAAGCGCGGCCAAACCTTCCCATCATGCCCGAAAGGCCAGCAAACACCGACTTCAGGGCCAATCCCGCCCAAAAAACGTGGCGCCATCAACGCCGACCAATGGGACGATACTGCTTTCGCAGGAGACGGAGGGCGCCGAATAACGTGATATTTCGTCAAGGACTTACGAGTCTTCTTGGTCTCGGATCTCCAAACAATCTGCCAACCGAGGCGATCCTACCACACTTTTATTTCTTGCAGAGCGCAGCCTGCCTGAAGGCAGGCTGCGTAAACGCTACCCGAAAAGCTCCCCGCTCTTAAAACCGAACTAACGGCAGCGGGGCTAAGGAGCCTCTGATCAGGTCATGAACTCGTATCTTGTGCCTAAAACATCCAGCTTCTGCGTGGCAAATCTCGGCAACAGCTCCATGCGTGACTCTACCTCCTGCATCCATGCGGTCGTTCGCAATAGCCAGCTATCCCCGACAGGGATGTAGGGGAGGAGCGTGAGCAAGGAACGGTAGCTTTACGTGCGATTTGCGCCTTGAACCTGAATATTCTGAATCACGATCAACTTCGTTCAAACTTAATCAGAGGTTCCCTAAACGTCTCGCGCCGGCAGGCGCTCACTCTCCCGAAAGATTCAACATCAATGTATTGAGCCGCCGCACGAAGGCCGCCGGGTCATCCAGCTGACCACCCTCCGCCAGTTGGGCCTGGTCGAACAGGACCCGGGTCAGGTCGGCAAAGCGATCTTCGTCGGGTTCCTGATCGAGACGCCCCAGCAGGGGGTGTTGCATGTTGAGCTCCATGATCGGTGAGGTGCCAGGCGCGTCCTGGCCAACCGACTTCAGCACCCGCGCCAGGTTGGCACTCATGTCGTGCTCCTCCACCACCAGGCAGGCGGGGGAGTCGGTGAGACGGTGGCTGACGCGCACCTCTTTGACCGTCTCACCGAGCACCTTTTTGACCCGCTCCAGCAGCCCCTGGTGCTCCTCCGCCGACTTCTCCTGGGCCTCTTTCTCCTCCTTGTCTTCCAGCTCACCCAGATCGAGGGCGCCCTTGGCCACCGACTGCAGCGGCTTGCCGTCGAATTCGGTGAGGCTGGAGACCAGCCACTCGTCGACCCGATCGGAGAGCAGCAGCACCTCGATGCCCTTCTTCTTCAGCAGCTCTAGATGCGGGCTGAAGCGAGCGGCAGCGGCACTGTCGGCGGTGATGTAGTAAATCTTTTCCTGCCCCTCTTTCATACGCCCGATGTAGTCGGCCAGAGAGACATTCTGGGTGTCGTCATCGTTATGGGTGGAAGCGAAGCGCAGCAGCCCGGCGATCCGCTCCTTGTTACCGAACTCCTCCGCCGGCCCCTCTTTCATCACCTTGCCGAACTGGTCCCAGAAGGTTTGGTACTTCTCGGGCTCATTCTTCGCCATCTTCTCCAGCATGCCGAGTACGCGCTTGACGTTGGCCTGGCGGATGGTGTCGATCTTGCGATTGTGCTGCAGGATCTCACGGGAGACATTGAGCGGCAGGTCATCGGAGTCGACCACACCTTTGATGAAACGCAGGTAGCGCGGCATCAACTTTTCCGCCTCGTCCATGATGAAGACGCGGCGCACGAAGAGTTTTACGCCGTGTTTCTGATCCCGGTCCCACATATCGAACGGGGCGCGGCTGGGGATGTAGAGCAGCGCGGAGTATTCGTTGTTGCCCTCGACCCGATTGTGGGCCCAGGCGAGCGGCTCTTCAAAGTCATGGGAGACGTGTTTGTAGAACTCTTTATACTCCTCGTCGCTGATCTCCGACTTGGGCCGCATCCACAGCGCAGTACCCTTGTTGACCCGCTCAAACTCTGGCTGCTCCGGTTGCTCTTCCCCCTCCTCTGGTTCGCCGAACCGCTGCTTCTCCATCTCCACCGGCATCGCGATATGGTCGGAGAACTTAGAGATAATGGAACGCAGCCGGTAGTCCTCCAGGAACTCCTTCTCATCCTCACGCAGGTGCAGGATCACGTCGGTGCCGCGGCTGGGCTTATCCACGTTCTCGATGCTGTAGTCACCCTCGCCGGTGGACTCCCAGCGCACCCCATGCTCTTCGGCGAGGCCGGCGCGGCGGGTGATCAGGGTCACCTTGTCGGCAACGATAAAGGCGGAGTAGAAGCCGACACCAAACTGACCGATCAGCTCGCTATCCTTGGTCTGATCACCGCTCAACGCCTCAAAAAACTTCTTGGTGCCGGAGCTGGCGATGGTGCCGATGGTCTCGGTCACCTCCTGACGACTCATACCGATACCGTTGTCGGAGATGGTCAGGGTGCCCGCCTCCTTGTCCATCGTCACGCGGATCCGCAGTTCAGGGTCATCCTCAAACAGCGCCTCGTCGGTGAGCGCCTCAAAACGCAGCTTCTCTGCCGCATCAGATGCGTTGGAGACCAGCTCCCGCAGGAAGATCTCCTTATTGCTGTAAAGGGAACGAATCACCAGGTTCAACACCTGACTCACCTCGGCCTGGAACGCCAGGGTCTCCTTCTGGGCTTCAACACTCATGGGGAATATCAACCTCTATCAAATACATACACTTAAAAAATCGCGCGATTTCAGCGAATCGGCCAACAGATGGGGGCGGTGTCCCATCTTTTCAAGCAGGGGTTCGATTCCCATCACTCCTGTGCTTGAATAGGCCCGTTCTGCAGTCACCCAACGCACAGAAGAGGTCAAATGGAAATCTCCAGCATCACCAGCCATCCTTTCGACGACCAAAAACCAGGCACCTCGGGCTTGCGCAAGAAGGTCAAAGTATTTCAGGCCCCCAACTACCTGGAAAACTTTGTGCAGTCGATCTTCGACACCCAGGCCGACCTGAAGGGTGGCGTGATGGCGCTGGGTGGTGACGGCCGCTTCTACAACCGCCAGGCGATCCAGATTATCATTCGTCTCGCCGCCGCCAACGGTGTCGCCCGGGTGATTGTCGGCCAGGGCGGCATCCTCTCCACCCCCGCTGCCTCCTGCGTGATCCGCAAATACAAGACCAACGGTGGCATCATCCTCTCCGCCAGCCACAACCCCGGCGGCCCGGATGAGGACTTCGGCATCAAATTCAACACCGCCAACGGCGGCCCTGCTCCCGAGGGGGTCACCGAGGCGATCTTCGAGCGCACCAAGACGATCAGCGAATACCGCATCGTCGAGGCAACAGACATCGACCTGGACCAGCTCGGCATCCAGCAGCTCGGCGACACCAGCATCGAGGTGATCGACCCGGTGGCCGACTACGCCGAACTGATGAAGCAGCTGTTCGACTTCGAACGCATCCACCAGCTGTTCAACTCCGGCCTGTTCCAGATGCACTTCGACGCCATGCACGCAGTTACCGGTCCCTATGCCAAACGCATCATCGAGGGCATCCTCGGTGCCGAGCCTGGCACCGTGATCAATGGCGAGCCCAAGGAGGACTTCGGTGGCGGTCACCCCGATCCAAACCTGGCCCATGCCAAAGAGATCGTGAAGCTCACCAGCGGCATCAACGCCATCGACTTTGCCGCCGCCTCCGACGGTGACGGCGACCGCAACATGATCCTCGGCCGCAACTTCTTCGTCACCCCTAGCGACAGCCTGGCGGTGATGGCGGCCAACGCCCACCTGATCAAGGGTTACAAAAGCGGTATCAGCGGCGTCGCCCGCTCAATGCCCACCAGCCAGGCCGCCGACCGGGTCACCGACGCCCTCGGCCTGGAGTGCTACGAGACCCCCACCGGCTGGAAGTTCTTCGGCAACCTGCTCGACGCCCGTAAGATCACCCTGTGCGGCGAGGAGAGCTTCGGCACCGGCTCCGACCATGTGCGCGAGAAAGATGGCTTGTGGGCAGTGCTGTTTTGGCTCAACCTGCTGGCGGTGCGCCAGGAGTCAGTAGAGCAGATCGTGCGCGACCACTGGCGTAAGTTCGGCCGTAATTTCTACACCCGCTACGACTACGAGGCGGTGGACAAGGCCGCCGCCGAGGGGCTGATGGAGCACCTGCGCAGCCGCCTCAGCGCGCTGCCCGGCAGCCAGTTCGGCAACTACACAGTCAACTACGCCGACGACTTCGCCTACACCGATCCGATAGATGGCAGCATCTCGAAAAACCAGGGCATCCGCATCGGCTTCAGCGGTGGCTCACGTATCGTCTACCGCCTCTCCGGCACCGGCACCGTCGGCGCCACCCTGCGCGTATACCTGGAGGCCTACGAGCCCGATCCTGACAAGCACACCCTGGAGACCGCCGAGGTGATGCAACCGCTGGTGCAGATCGCCACCGAACTGGCCGAGATCGAGGCCCGTACCGGCCGCAGCGAACCAACCGTTATCACCTGATCCGATTCGCATCACCCACCCTGTAGGAGCGCTGCTCGCGGCGCGCAAAGATTGGCTCATCACCAATTCGCGCCGCAAGCGGCGCTCCTACGCCGAGATCTAGACAGAGCCGATTGATGAGCGACGAAACGGACACCCTGCTGCACTTTTTAGAACGGCTGCAGCGCCGTGCGGAGGGGGTGGCCGACAGCGATCCAGAGAGCCCCTTCGCCGATCCGCTCAACTTCGCCATCAGCCTGCTGCGGCGCAGCGGCAACCGCCCCACACTCACCGGCCTGCCGCCCCAGCTGGCGGTGATCGGGCCCACCCAGTCGGGCAAGAGCAGTCTGGTGAATCTGCTGCTCGATCAGAGCGCCGCTGAGGCGAGCCCGCTGGCGGGCTTCACCCAGCATCCGCAGGGCTTCAGCACTACCACGCTGAGCAGCGAGCAGCGCACCGCCATCACCGTCCAGTTCCCCGACTGGCGGCTGGCCGACAACCACCCCCCCGGCGAAGCGGACGACTACTCCCTGTGCCGGCTCGATTTCGGCTCCAGGCAACAAGCCGCCCCGCTGCTGATCTGGGACAGCCCCGACTTCGACTCGGTCAGCGCACGCCACTACCGCCACCGCATCCCCACCCTCTGCGCGATGGCGGATGCGATCCTGCTGGTGGTGAGCCGCGAGAAGTATGCTGATCAGTCAGTATGGCGGCTGCTGCGGCTGATCGCCCCGGTGGGCCTGCCGCTGGTGATCTGCCTCAACAAGACCAGCCACGAGGAGGCCAGGATCCTCACCCAGACCCTGGCAGAGCGGCTGCAGCAGGAGTCGATCACCTATCTCGGTATAGTCGCCCTCCCCTACCTCCCTGAGGGCGAGGCCACCCTCGCCGACACTCCCGAGGCGGGGGCGCTGCGCCGCACGGTGACAGCGGCCATCGAACAGCGCACTGGCACCATCCCTCAGGCGCGGCTCGCCGAGCTGCTGCAGCACTACTGGCCGGCCTGGAGCAAACCGCTGCAGGAAGAGCATAGCGCCGCTCAACAATGGGCAACGGCCATCGACAACGGCATCGCCGAGGCGTTGGCGATCTACCAGCGCGACTACCTGGAGCACTCCAACTACGAAGAGACCTTCCAGCGCGCCATCGCCGAGCTGCTGCAGCTGCTGGAAATCCCCGGCCTGGCCCCGGTTTTAAGCCGCGCCCGCCACTACCTGAGCTGGCCAGCACGCCAGTTGGGGAAGCTGATCCAGACAGACAAGGGCGACGGCAACGAAACTGGGCATGAGGCCCAGGTGCTGAACGACGCAGTCCGCCACCTGCTGCTCTCGCTGCAGCAACAGCTGGGCGAACAGGCCAGCCAGTCCGGCACTCCCAGCAATCTCTGGTGGAGCCAGCTCGGCGTCGCACTGCTACAACAACAGACAGCCCTCAGCCAACAGGCCGCCGACGCCATCCAGGCCCACCAGCACGCCTTCGAACCGGAGATCCGCCAGGCCGGTGAGCAGCTCTATCAGCATCTGCAACACCACCCCGGCAAGCTGCACAGCCTGCGCGCCACCCGCGCCACCCTGGATGCAGCGGGCATCGCCTTCGCGCTAAAGACCGGCGGTATCGGCATCAGTGACCTGCTATTCGCCCCGGCGATGCTCGCCTTCACCTCCAGCCTGGCGGAGAGCGCCGGCGGCCACTACATGCACACTATCCGTGAGCAGCTCAAGGCCCGCCAGCGGCTGGCAGTGGAGAGCCGGATTTTTGATCAGGCGCTGGGCAAGCAGCTACGGCAACTGGCCCAGCAGATGCCCTGTGAGGGCTTGTTTCAGATCAATGCCGGGGAGCTCGCCCAGGCAACCGACGCACTCGAAAAACTCACCTCATGAGCGACACATTTCAACAACAGTTTCAGGCCCTCAGTGAATGGACAGACAGCGCCAGGCAGAGCGGCTGGATCCCAGCCCAGGCGCAGCAACAGCTAGCGCAGATCGAACAGCAGCAGGCAGATGATCTGTTCACCAATAGCCGCGAACGGCCGCTGATCGTCGCTTTCTTCGGCGGCACCGGGGTCGGCAAGAGCAGTCTGCTAAACCGGCTGGCGCAGCAGCAGATCGCCCGGGTCGGGGTGCAGCGCCCCACCTCCCAGGAGGTCACCCTCTATCTGCATCAAGACTTCCCGCTGGCGCAGCTGCCCGCCGAGCTGCCTCTCGAAGAGACTGTCACCGCCTATCATCAGGACAACCTGCGCAGGTTGGTAGCCTGGCTCGACCTGCCCGATATCGACAGCATCGAGCAGCGTCACCGGGCGCTGGTGGAGGCCTGGCTTCCCTACGTCGATTGGATGGTCTATGTGGTCAGCCCGGATCGCTACCACGACGACCTGGGCTGGCGTTTCCTGCAGCAACGCGGCCAACACCACGCCTGGCTGTTTGTGATCAACCATTGGGATCAGGGCGCACCACAGCAGCTCGATGACTTCCGCCGGCGGCTGCAGCGCGAAGGCTTCAGCGATCCGGCCATCCTGCGCACCAGCTGCACTGTCACGGCAGGGGAGGATGACTTCCCGCAACTGGAAGCAACCATCAACCGTGCCATCGAAACCTACGGTCTAGAGCTGTTCAAACGCCTGGGCCTGCGGGCGCGGGAGGCGGAATTGCAGGCCTTCGCCGGGCAGATGCGCCAACAGCTCAGTCGCCACGACCTGGCGCAGATCCAGGCCGGCTTCCTCGCCATCAGCCAGCAGCGCCTTGAACAACTTACCCAGGAGATGGCGTTGAGTGCCGAGGCGCTGATCCGCCCGTTGCAGAGCGCCGAACAGCAAGAGCGCTTCTGGCGGCCCGACAGCGCGCCAGCCCCCATCCCCCCAGACCCTGCCGCCTGGCAGTCGGTAATCTGGTCGCAACACAATGAGCAGCGCTTCGCCGATCTGCTGTTGGAACTGGAGAACCATGCTGTCCTCCATCAGCTGCCTGTCAGACCGCTCAAACGTCACCTCAAACGGCTGCATGCGGAGCATCAACCACTGCTGCTGGGGCCGATCGAGCGAGCCGCAACTGAGGCGCTGGCCCGCCCCGGCCGCGCCGGGCAACGGCTACTCTACCGTGGTTTCCGCCTGCTCAGCGGGCTGCTGCCGCTGGCGGCAGCGGCCTGGGCCGGCTATCATGTAGTGGCCGATTTCTATGCCGGCACGCGGGGAGAACAGGCCTTCCTCGGTCTCGATTTCGCCATTCATACCACACTGCTGGTGCTGCTTGCCTGGCTGATCCCACAGCTGCTACAGCAACGCACAAAGCCCTCCGCCGCCGCCAGCCTGCGCCGAGCAATTGGACAGACACTGCGGCAAGGCATTGTCGCAATTCAGGCACGCTTCACTACACTCTATGGGGAGCTGGATGAGGAGCAGCAGGCGTTGATTGCCGCTCTGGATGCAATCACCCCGGAGCGGGGGGAACAACCCGGCCTGGCGCCACCCTACATCCAAGCCGGGGAACCGCTGGATTAATCCAACCCTATTCACGGTGACGGCTCTGACTACCACCGCAAACAAGGTGAGTGCAGCAGAGTTGCTCTAGAATTCCCTTGCAGCCGTTTTAAGAAATGGGAAGCCCATGAGCGAAGCAACACTACTCATTGTTGACGATGATCCAACAATTCTGTCGGCAATGAGCAAGGTACTTGAATCCACTTACAGGGTGCGAGCCGCCAACTCCGGGTTGCGGGCGTTGCAGGTAGCCACTACGGACCCACGCCCCGACCTGATACTACTCGACGTACTGATGTCCGGAATGGATGGCTACTCTGTATTGTCACGACTAAAAGAAAATCAGGCCACCCACGATATACCGGTGATTTTTGTCACTGCCATGGAAACGGCGGCAGACGAAGAGAAGGGGCTGAGACTGGGCGCGGTGGATTACATCACCAAGCCCATCAGACCAGCGATCCTGCTGGCCCGAGTCAAAGCCCATCTGACACTGAAGCAGGCCCGTGATTTTCTCCACGATAAGAACGCCTATCTCGAAGCCGAGGTCGCCCGGCGTATGGAAGAAAACCAGGCCATCCAGAATGTGAGCATACGCGCCCTGGCGCATCTGGCGGAAACCCGTGACTCGGAGACCGGCGACCATATCCTCCGCACCCAATCCTATGTCCAGGTCCTGGCGACACAGCTCCAGGATCACCCCCGCTTCAGCGACACCATCACGGATCACTACATCCCGCTGCTGAGCCGATCAGCGCCTTTGCACGACATCGGCAAGGTGGGTATTCCAGATAGCATCCTGCTCAAACCAGGTAAGCTCACAGACGATGAATGGGTAGTCATGAAGACGCACGCGGAGCTTGGCGCGCGGGCCATCGAGCAAGCCGAGAGGGATGTCGATCAGCCGGTGGATTTTTTCACCCTGGCCAAGCAGATCGCCCATTGGCACCACGAACGCTGGGACGGGAACGGTTACCCGGACGGCCTGGCCGGGGAGACCATTCCCGTCTCGGCCCGGCTCATGGCCCTGGCCGACGTCTTCGACGCCCTTATCTCGAAACGGGTATACAAGCCGCCCATGCCATTCGAAAAAGCCCGAGAGGTCATCGCCGCGGATCGCGGTCGCCAGTTCGATCCGGACGTCACCGATGCCTTCCTGACCAGCTTCGACGAGTTTGTGCATATCGCCCACAAGTACCGGGCTGGGGACTGAGGCAGGGCTCCCGCTATCTGAGGAACAAACAAGGTGAACACGTGGTTCATGAGCGGAAGCAAGAGGAGAGCATGAACGATAAAACACATGGCGAGAGCAACAGGCCCTCTCCGACCATGCCGACCTCTGAACGATTTTCGGGGGGTGTCTTCGGCAATACGTGGAGCATCATGGCACTGTCCCAGGGTATTGGCTTGCTCGCCTGGGAGGTCGATGCACTAATAGACCATTTCGCTATCAGATAAGCGGGGGTCATCAAGACAAGCATCCGGAGGCTAACGGGCAAAGCTATGGTTGAAAATTCGATAGTTTCCACCGAACTTGCCAAGGATGAATTCCGGCGCCGCTTTCGCGCCGGTCTCATTGCGGCCTGGTTGATCCCGCCAGCGACGGGTGAACTTGGCATGACCTTTTTGGGTTTCTGGAAGTTAGAGGAAGCGGGCTTGAGTCTGATCCGGTTTACCGGGGTTTATATCGCCGTTTTCACGCTCATCGCATTTTTCGTGTTCAAGTACCTGGTCATCGAACCGGTCGTGGCGCTCGGTGATCGTCAGCCTACACTCGTTCCAGAACATACCAGGAGACTGAAGATGTTTCCCTGGATATTCTGGGGCTTGTTGGGCCTGTACAGCGGTTTTGGGCCAGCGACTGTTTTGTTATCCAATGCCGTCTTTCAAGGCACGGAGTACACCTTAGGACAGTACGCATTTTCAGCATTCGGTGTCATCCCGTTCCTTCTAATCGCCGCCTTCCCGCTGTTTTTCTACCTTACCGATCTGCTGGGGCGCTTTCTGGCACCACGCGGGATCATGGTGATGGTCGCGCCCTTGTGGTTGAAAGTGATGGTGCTCGGGCTGTTCACTCCGGTCATGATCGATACCATATTGTTAACGTACTACTTCAATCGGACCGGATTCCTCGCGATCGAAACCATTGTGCTTTGGTTTGTGCTCATACTGATCGCTGGGGCAGGCACATGGGTCGCTCTGCGTAGTTTTCATCAGGGGATGCGTGCACTAAAGCAACCCTTAGGCGACGTTCTCGAAGAGGGTATCCCTACCTACCCGGTACCCAGTTCCTTAGACGAATTCGGGCTGCTGGCCCGTGGTTGGTCAGATCTATTGAAATCCCGCGATCACGCGGAGCGAACCGTCAGAGAGCGTGATAAACAAGTCCGGTATCTCATCGATAACACGGATGCGGTCATTTATATCAAGGACAAAGCCGGTCGCTTTTTGATGATCAATCGCCATTTTGAGCAGTTGTTCGGTATCTCGAATGATGACGCGGTCGGCAAGACTGACCATGACATCTTTCCAAAGGAGTACGCCGATATATTTTATAAGAATGACCTTAAAGTAATTCGAGATGAAAAGCATTTGGAAACTCAGGAGATCGCGCCTCATGAAGATGGACTGCATACCTACATCTCACAGAAGTTTCCCTTATATGATGCTGATCAGGTGCTCTATGGGGTTTGCGGCATCTCAACCGACATCACCGAGCGCCTACAAGCTGATGAGAAGTTGCGACAGAGCGAGGCGCGGTTGTCAGGAATTATTCAGGTAGCCAATGACGCTATCATTACGGTGGACCACTCGCAGAAGATTATTCTGTTTAATCCCGCTGCCGAGCGGGTTTTCGGTTATTCTCCAGACGAGGTGCTGGGTCATCCCCTGGATGTGTTGCTGCCGGAAAGATTTCGTCACAAGCATCAAGAAAACATCAAGCACTTTGAGGATGAAGAGGCACCGGCTCGCCAGATGAACGAGCGTTCCCTGCCATTGCTCGGATGCAGAAAAAACGGCGAGGAATTTCCAATTGAGGCTTCCATATCCAAGTTGGACCTAGGCGGTGAAATATTTTTTACCGTCGCCCTTCGCGATATCACTGAGCGTGTAGAGGTCGAAGAAACACGTCGCCGTCAAAATGAAGCCCTAATCATGCTCGACGAGTGGGTAAGTAAGTTGATCCAGCAGGAAGGCCCGGTCGAAGAATTTTATGACCTGGTCAACCAGGGCATCCTGGCACTCGTGAATGCGGACCTTGCCACCTTGCCGCTGCTCGATGAATCCGGAGAATCTTTCACCTACGTGGCTGCGGCGGGGGCCAAAGCGGAGCTATTAAAGGGCAAGACAATGCCGTTACAGGGTGGTGGGCTTTGCGGCTGGGTCACTGAGCACGGTGAGCCGGTCCACGTACCTAATCTGGCGGACGATTCCCGCGTCATCCCGGAATTCGGCCGGACACTGAACGTCAACACGGGTGTGCTCGCGCCACTCCGACACGAGGACAAGGTCATTGGTGGCTTGTCTGCTTTCCGTAACGGTGAGCCCTTTGATGAAGTGGACAAACAGAACCTTAATCTTTTTTCCCAGCAGGTCTCGACCGCGCTGATTAATCTTCGCCTGAGACTTTCGCTGGAGCAGCGCGTAGCGACGCGTACCCGCGAGTTGGCAGAGGCCAACGAAACATTAATGGAGTTAGATCAACTAAAGTCTATGTTCATCGCCTCCATGTCCCATGAACTGCGTACGCCGCTTAACTCGATCATCGGCTTCACGGGTATCATCCTGCAAGGCCTGGCCGGCCCCCTGTCCGAAGAACAGACCAAGCAACTCGGCATGGTGCAGGGCAGCGCCCGTCATCTGCTTGAACTTATCAATGATGTGCTGGATATCTCCAAGATCGAGGTGGGCGAGGTAGAGATCGTGCCGGAGGCTTTTAATATACGCGAAACGATTGAGAAAGCGGCACAAAAGGTGAGCTTGTTGGCCGAGAAGAAGGGACTGTCTCTGACCGTTGAGGTGGCGCCTGAAGCGGGTTGTATTACCAGTGACCGGCGGCGAGTCGAGCAGATTCTGATCAATCTGTTAAACAACGCGGTGAAATTCACCGAGCACGGGGAAGTGGGCATCAAATGTTGCCTCAGCGATGATCGGCTAGTGATCAGTGTGAAGGACACGGGTATCGGCATCAATGCCGAGGACGTGAGCAAAGTGTTCAAAGAGTTCCGCCAACTCGATACCGGGCTGAACCGCAAGCAGGAAGGTACCGGTCTCGGCCTGTCTATCTGCAAGAAACTGACTGCTCTTCTGGGCGGCGACATTCGAGTCGAGAGCAAGCCCGACGAGGGGAGTGTGTTCACATTCACACTGCCAATGAAAACAGGGGAATGATCGGATGGAAGCCAGGATACTTGTTATTGAAGACAATGAGCAAAACCTCTACATGGAAACTTTCCTTCTGGAAAAGCATGGATACGAGGTTGTTGGGGCACGGGATGGGCGTGAGGGACTCGAGTTGGCGAGCCGGATTGAGCCGGCGCTGATTGTCCTGGATATCCAGTTGCCGGCCATGGATGGCCATGAGGTCGCCCGGCGGCTCAAACAGCAGCCCGAAACCCACGATATCCCCATCGTGGCTGTGACCTCCTATGCCATGAACAAAGACCGGGAGCAAATTCTCGCCAGCGGCTGTGAGGGCTATATAGAAAAACCCATCAACCCAGCTTCATTCGCATCAGAATTGGAGCGGTATCTGCCAGCATCAGCAGCACCGAATGGACATGAACCATGAAAAGCGTGCTTATTGTTGATGACCGCGAGGATGACCTCTACATGCTGCGGGTGCTGCTGGAAGGTCATGGCCACGCCGTGGTCTCGGCGTCCAACGGAGAAGATGCCCTGAAGGCCGCCCGTAAGAGCCCGCCGGACATCATAATCTCCGACATCATGATGCCGGTTATGGATGGCTTCCGCCTTTGTTGTGAGTGGATGGCAGACGAGCGCCTGCAGAACATTCCCTTCGTCTTCTATTCCGCCACCTATACGGAAACCAAAGATGAGGAATTCGCGTTGAGCCTTGGTGCGGCCCGCTTCATCATCAAGCCTACCGAGCCGGATGAGTTCATGAAGATCATTCAGGGCGTAGTCAGGGATCTGGATGCAGGCAAGATAGAGCCCAGAACGCCGACACTTAGAACTGGCGAGGAGGTGCTAAGGCTCTATGACGAGCGTCTGATCAATAAGCTTGAGGAGAAGACGCTGGCATTGGAAAAAGAGATCACCGAGCGTAAACGAGCGGAAGAAAAACTACATAAAGCCAACCGACTATACGCCACGTTGAGTCAGGTCAACCAGGCCATTGTAAAGGAGCGGGATAAGCAAAAATTATTTCAGACCATCTGTAATATCGCCATCAAATTCGGCAAGTTCAGATTGGTATGGATAGGATTGCTTGATGAAGAAAACCAATTGGTCGACCCGGTTGCCTTTAGTGGTGAAGGCTCTGATTATCTGCAAAATATTAAAATTTCTCTCACCGACGATTTAACCGGAAAAGGACCTACCGGCAGGTCAATCCATGAGGGAAAGAGTGTTGTCTTCAATGACCTGGAAACCAACCCCGAATTTGCACCCTGGCGCGAGCGAGCCCTTGAAAAAGGCTACCGCTCATCAGGTGCTTTTCCCATACGATTAGATAACACCGTTATTGGCGCTTTAAATGTTTATGCCGTTGAACCCCATTTCTTTGATGCAGAGGAGATAAATCTGCTCGAAGAGACAGCCCGGGATATCTCCTTCGCGCTGGATAAATTTGAGGAAGAGACAAATCGTAGGCAGGCGATGGAGGCATTGCGGCAAGCCGGTCTGATTATCGAGAACAGTCCGGTAGTGCTCTTTCGATGGAAGGCAGCCGACGGCTGGCCGGTGGAACTGGTCTCCGATAATGTAACCCAGTTTGGCT
The DNA here is from genome assembly GCF_001443665.1 of endosymbiont of Ridgeia piscesae. Taxonomy (NCBI): domain Bacteria; kingdom Pseudomonadati; phylum Pseudomonadota; class Gammaproteobacteria; species endosymbiont of Ridgeia piscesae. Next base: position 52,423 of record NZ_KQ557135.1, read on the forward strand.
ACACGCCTGAGGAATTGCGCTCTGGCGAGACGCCCTTCGCCTCGATTGTGCATCCCGACGACCGGGAGCGGGTCACGCACAAGATGCAGGACTATTCCTGCCAGCGGTATGACCCACTTTCAACAGGAATATCGGATCGTCACACCAGATGGAGATGTTCACTGGATCGACGACCGCACCACGGCCGAGCAGGACGCCGATGGAAACATCACACACTATCAGGGCATTGTCATCGACATCACCGAGCGCAAACTGACCGAGGCCGAACTCGCCGCCCAGCTCGACGAGTTGCGCCGCTGGCACGACGCCACTCTGGGACGCGAGGGGCGTTCGCTGGAGCTGAAGCACGAGGTCAACGCCCTGCTTACCGAACTGGGTCTGCCGCCACGCTATTCCAGCGTGGAGGAAGAAGGGAAGAGCCGTGACTGAGCACGCGTCCGCACCTCCTCCGCATTGTTTGCGCCGGCCCGCGCCTTGGCTGATGCGCACGCTGTTCCTGCCCGCCGTGCTGGTACTAGTGCTGGTGCAGCAAACAGCGCCCGCCTGGGCGGCCGAGTTCCACATCGGCATACTGGCCCATCGCGGCCCGGAGAAGGCCCTAGCCGAGTGGCAGCCCACCGCCGACTACCTGGCCGAACGCCTGCCCCAGCACCGTTTCGTCATCCTGCCCCTGAGCCTGGAGGAGATGCGCCAAGCGGTGATGGACCAACGACTGGACTTCGTGGTCACCAACGGCGCCAACTATGTAGAGCTGGAAGCGCGCCACGGCGCGATCCGCACCGCCACCCTGGTCAACTCCGCCGGCGGCGATGCTGGCGCCCACTTCGGCGCGGTGATCTTCACCCGCGCCGACCGATCCGACATCACCCGTCTGGCCGATCTCAAGGGCAAGACTTTCATGGCCGTCAGCCCCCAGGCCTGGGGTGGCTGGTTGATGCCCCGGCATGAACTTGAACGCCAGGGTGTGCGGCCTGAGGACTTCGAGGCGCTGCGCTACAGCGGCTACCCCTTCGACCGCCTGGTGCAGTCGGTGCTGAGCGGCGAGGTAGACGCCGGTGCGGTGCGTACCGACACACTGGAGGTCTTGGCCGCCGAAGGCCGGCTGCGTCTTGCCGATGTGCGCGTACTCAACCCGCGCCAGGAGCCAGATTTTCCCTATCTGCTCAGCACACCGCTCTATCCCGAGCACAGCTTCGCCCGCCTGCCCCACGTGGACAACGAGGTGGCGCGCCAGGTTACGGCGCAACTTTTGCTCATGCCAGCCAACAGCCCGGCCGCGCAAACCGCCCGCGTCACCGGCTGGACCACTCCGCTGGACTACCAGCCCATCCACCGCGTGCTGCGAGACCTCAAGGCAGTGCCCTACGAACATTACGGAGAAGTGAGACTGCTGGAGGCCGTACGCCAGCACCGGTGGGTCAGCCTGACTATTGCCCTGTTGCTGCTGGTTTTGGCCGGCTCCACCTACGCCAACAGGCGCCTGGCGCGGCGACTGAGCGATCAGGCCGGAGACTTGGAGCGGCAGGTACAGGCACGTACCCAGGAACTGGCGACCAACGAGGAACGCCTCCGCCTGGTGGTCAATAAGGCACCGGCGGCGGTCTGGGATTGGGATATCGCTGACGATGTCACCGAGTGGAGTGGCGCCTTCACCCAGATGTTTGGCTGGCCCAGCGGGCGGATCGATGAAAACTCTGAACAGTGGTGGACCAACCGCATCCACCCGGACGACTGTGAGCAGGTGCTTGCCACGATCCGCAATGCCATCGAGCGGGGAAACAGCGGTTTCCACGCCGAGTACCGTTTTCAAACAAAGGATGGTCGCTGGGCCCATACCATCGATTGGGGGGAGATACTACGCGGCGCCAATGGCCAGGCGTACCGGGTAATCGGCGCCATGCTGGATACCAGCGAGCGCAAGCGAGCCGAGGCAGCGTTATACGAGACCCATCGCCGCCTGGAAACGCTGATGGCCAACCTGCCGGGCATGGTCTATCGCTGCCACAACGACCTGGAGTGGAACATGGATTTCGTCAGTGAGGGCTGCCTGGCCCTGACCGGCCACCCGGCGGCCGATCTGCTCGGGAACAAGCGGGTCAGCTACGCCCGACTGATCCACCCGGACGACCGGCAGCGGGTCTGGGATGAGGTACAGGCCGGGTTGGCGGCAGACGGCCGCTTCGAACTTGAATACCGCCTACTTACCGCGGAGGGGAAGGAAAAATGGGCCTGGGAGAGTGGGACGGGGATCTACGGGAAGGAAGGAGAACTGCTGGCCCTGGAGGGCCTGGTCATCGACACCGACGCGCGAAAACGCGCTGAGGAGACCAGCCGGGCCGCCCAGGCGGAAACCGAGCGCCTGCTGATCAAGGCCGACCAGGCGCGGCGCACCTTGCTGAGCGTGCTCGAGGACGAGCGGGAGGCTCAAGCTGCCCTACGCGAGAGTGAGTTTCTGTTCCGCTCCCAGTTCGACCTGGGTAACTTAGGTATTGCCATCACTTCGCCCGAGAAGGGATGGCTGCGGGTCAACCCCTACCTGTACGATCTGCTGGGCTACAGCGAGGACGAACTGAAGGGGATGACATGGGCTGAGATGACACACCCGGACGACCTGGCTGCCGACGAGGCCCAGTTCAATCGCATGCTGGCTGGCGAGATCGACGACTACGAGTTGGACAAGCGCCTCTATAACAAGGCCGGCAACAGCGTTTACACACATCTCACGATGGCCTGCTACCGCGACCACGGCGAAGTGAAGTTCGTCATCGCCACCTTGTTGGACATCACCGAGCGCAAGCAGATAGAGGAACGGCTGTGCAAGCTGGCCCTGGCGGTGGAGCAGAGCCCGGAGAACATCGTCATCACCAATCTTGATGCCGAGATCGAATACGTCAACGAGGCCTTTTTGCGTGTGACCGGTTACAGCCGGGAGGAGGTAATGGGCAAAAATCCGCGCATTCTGCAATCGGGCAAGACCCCGCCCGAGACCTACGCAGCCTTGTGGGATGCGTTGCACAACGGCCGACCCTGGAAGGGCGTGTTACACAACAGACGCAAGGGCGGCGGCGAATACATCGAATTCGCCCACATCGCACCGCTGCGCCAGCCCGACGGCACGATCACCCACTACGTCGCGGTCAAGGAAGACATCACCGAGAAGAAACGTCTGGGCCAAGAACTGGACAAGCACCGCCATCACCTCGAGGAACTGGTAGTGGAACGCACCACGCAGCTAGCCGAGGCACGGCAACGGGCGGAAGCCGCTAACCAGGCCAAAAGCGCCTTCATTGCCAACATGAGCCATGAGATCCGCACCCCGATGAATGCCATCCTTGGGCTCACCCATCTGCTGCAGCGCGCTGTTCCGACGCCAGAGCAATCGGAACGGCTCGACAAGATCGATGCCGCTGCCCGGCATCTGCTCTCCATCATCAATGACATCCTGGACATCTCCAAGATCGAGGCCGGAAAGCTGACCCTGGATCAGTCAGATTTCCACCTGGATGCGATCTTCGATCATATCCAGTCGCTGTTGAGAGAGCAGGCCATAGAGAAGGGATTGACCATCGAAGTGGATCGAAACACAGTGCCGCACTGGCTCCGGGGCGACCCGACCCGCCTTCGCCAGGCCTTGCTCAATTACGCCGGCAACGCTGTCAAATTCACCGAGCGGGGAACGATCTTTATACGTGCAAAGAAGCTGGAAGAACGAGGTGATGAGATCCTGGTGCGGTTCGAGGTGCAGGATACGGGCATCGGTATCGAGCCCGACAAGCTGTCCGGCCTGTTCGAGGCCTTTGAACAGGTCGATGCCTCCACCACGCGGAGATACGGCGGCACCGGCCTGGGTTTGGCCATCACCCGGCACCTGGCGCGGCTGATGGGCGGCGAGGTAGGGGCACAGAGTGAGCCGGGCCGGGGCAGTACCTTCTGGTTCACCGCCAGGCTTGGCCGTGGCCACGGCATCCAGCCGGCTGCACCTTTCACCGAGGTGGTGGCGGACGCCGAGACGGCGCTACGCACCTATCATGCTGGTTCGCGCATCTTGCTGGTCGAGGACAATGCCATTAACCGCGAAGTGGCGATGGAGTTGCTGAGTGGCGCGGGGTTGGCCGTGGATACGGCGAAAAATGGCCGGGAAGCAGTGACAATGGTTCGCGCCACCGCTTATGACCTGGTTCTGATGGACATCCAGATGCCGGAGATGGATGGCCGAGAGGCGACACGCCTGATCCGCTCCATGGCCAGTAAAGAGGCGCTCCCTATCCTGGCGATGACCGCCAATGTCTTCGAAGAAGATCGCCAGGCCTGCCTGAAGGCCGGCATGAACGATTTCATCGCCAAACCGGTCGATCCGGAAAGTCTCTTCTCGACCATCGCCAAATGGCTGCCGAAGCGTGTAATGACGGGGTCGGAGTCAAATTATGCCGAGAAATCGAATTCAAACATTCAAGCTTTAAATAATTTGACTCCGACCCCTTATGAAATAGCCCCATCCACTCCCGTCACGGCAGAGGATACTGTCCTGCGCGCGCAGCTTGCGGCTATCGAAGGGCTGGACGCGCAGACAGGACTGCGCAACCTACGTGGCGACGTAGCAGCTTATCTGCGCCTGCTACGCCAGCTCGACACTACCCATGGTGAAGACATGCGCAAACTGAGCAGACACCTCGCGGACGGGAAGATCGACGAAGCACGGCATCTGGCCCATGCCCTCAAAGGTGCAGCAGGCACCTTGAGCCTGACACATCTGCAGGAAACCGCCAGGGCACTGGAAGAGTATTTGCACAGCCTTAAAGGTAAGGGAGGCGGTGAAGAGGCTACCCGGCTCATGAATGCCGTCATTATTGACCAAACTAATCTCCACGATGCACTGGCCCACATAGCGGAGCAGATGGTTCAAGAGCCATTGGCCGAGGCAAATCCTGTGGAGGCACAGAAAATACTGGAGCGACTCAGCTCGTTATTGTCGATTGACGATACGACTGCCAACAGATTGTTCTCAGAATCCAAAGCACTATTGAAGAACACGTTCGGATCGGGAGTAGAGCAGCTCGGGCAGCAGATAGCGGCTTTCGATTATCCGGCAGCTCTGGTGATCCTCAAATCCATCTCCAACTCCCCTGCCCTCATCCAAAAGCGGCAGCCAGCAAAAGGCATGGACCAAGATGTCCGGTAAAGCTCAGGCTGCAGCTTGGGATGGAGATCCGCACATCCCCACACTAGCACGCCCCAAAAGGTGCGCGCTTGGCCTTGCTCAAACCTGCTCGAAACCACCACAACACAGGAGAGGTCGATGAGCGACTACCTGCTCAGACTCAAGGATCTTGGCATCCACCAGGTCGAAGAGGTGGGCGGCAAAAACGCCTCCCTGGGCGAGATGATCCAGCACCTCTCAAAAGCTGGCGTCAAGGTTCCCGGCGGCTTCGCCACCACCGCCCAGGCCTATCGCGACTTTCTCGCCCAGGATGGGCTGGACCGACGCATCCAGCAACAACTGGAGCGGCTCGACATCGACGATATCGACCAGCTCAGCCAGACCGGCGCACAGATCCGCCAGTGGATGATGCAGCAGCCCTTCCAGCCGGCACTGGAACGGGCTATCGATACCGCCTGGGCCGATCTGGAGGCGGAGTATGACAGCGAGGTCAGTTGGGCGGTGCGCTCCTCGGCCACCGCCGAGGACCTGCCCAACGCCTCCTTCGCCGGTCAGCAGGAGACCTTCCTCAACGTTAGCGGCCGCGACAACATCAAACAGCAGATCAAGGCGGTGTTCGCCTCACTGTTCAACGACCGCGCCATCGCCTACCGGGTGCATCAGGGCTTTGAACACCGCCAGGTGGCCCTCTCCGCCGCCATCCAGCGCATGGTACGCAGCGATCTGGCCGCCAGCGGCGTAATGTTCACCCTGGATACCGAATCGGGCTTCCGCGACGTGGTCTTTATCACCGCTAGCTACGGTCTCGGCGAGATGGTGGTGCAGGGGGCGGTCAACCCGGATGAGTTCTATGTGCACAAACCAACTCTGGCGGCGGGGTGCCCCGCGATCCTGCGCCGCACCTTGGGCGAAAAGGCGATCGAGATGCGCTACGCCAACAACGGTGATGCACTGGTGCAAAGCGTCGAAGTGGAACCTGCGCGCCGCCAACGCTTCTCCATCAGCGACCAGCAGATCGAGCAACTGGCGCGCCACGCAGTCGCCATCGAGGCCCACTATGGCCAGCCGATGGATATCGAGTGGGCCCTCGACGGCAACGACGGCGAACTCTATATCGTGCAGGCACGGCCCGAGACGGTGCAGAGCCGCAGCGCCGGGGTGGTGGAACGCTACAGCCTGCCCGAGCGCGGCGAGCTGCTGTGCGAGGGGCGCAGCATTGGCGCACGCATCGGCAGCGGCACCGCACGTCTGATCACCGATCTGCAGCAGATGGGGCGCATCACTCCCGGCGAGGTGCTGGTCACCGATATGACCGATCCAGACTGGGAACCAATCATGAAACGCGCCGCTGCCATCGTCACCAACCGCGGTGGGCGCACCTGCCATGCGGCGATCATCGCCCGCGAGCTGGGGGTGCCGGCGGTAGTGGGCTGCGGCAATGCCACCGAGACGATCCCAGACGGCGAGCCGATCACCGTCTCCTGCGCCGAGGGCGACACCGGCTTCATCTACAGGGGCGAGCTGCCATTCAACTGTCAGCGGGTCGAGCTGGAGCAGATGCCGGAGGTACCGCTGAAGGTGATGATGAACGTTGGCAACCCGGACCGGGCCTTCGATTTCGCCATGATCCCCAACCAGGGTGTGGGGCTGGCGCGACTGGAATTCATCATCAACAACATGATCGGCATCCACCCCCGAGCGCTACTGGAGTATGAGCAGCTGCCGGACGAGCTGAAGGCGCAGATCGCACCACGCATCGCCGCCTATGGTGATCCGGTCGAGTACTATGTGGCGCGGCTCAGCGAGGGCATCGCCACCCTGGCGGCGGCGTTCCAGCCGGAGCCGGTGATCGTGCGCATGTCGGACTTCAAATCCAACGAGTATGCCAACCTGATCGGTGGCGAACGCTACGAGCCGCGGGAAGAGAATCCAATGATCGGCTTCCGCGGCGCCTCCCGCTACACCTCGGAGGCCTTCCGTGACTGCTTTGCGCTAGAGTGCCGTGCCCTCAGGCGAGTGCGCGACGAGATGGGGCTGACCAATGTGGAGATCATGATCCCGTTTGTGCGCACCGTCGAAGAAGCCCAAGGGGTGGTGGATGCGCTGGCGGCCAACGGCCTGCGCCGTGGCGACAATGGCCTGCGCCTGATCATGATGTGCGAGATCCCCTCCAACGCACTGCTGGCCGAGCAGTTCCTCGAGCTGTTCGACGGCTTCTCCATCGGTTCCAACGACCTCACCCAGTTGACCCTCGGCCTCGACCGGGACTCGGCGCTGGTCGCCGCCAGCTTCGACGAGCGCAACCCGGCAGTGAAGGCGCTGATCCGCATGGCGATCGACGCCTGCCACAAACGCGGCCGCTATATCGGCATCTGCGGACAGGGCCCATCGGACCACCCGGACCTGGCTGAGTGGCTGCTGCAACAGGGCATCAGCAGCGTCTCGCTCAACCCCGATACGGTGGTCGATACCTGGCTGTTGCTGGCAGGGAAAAAGTCCGTTTCACAGTAGATTGTTGAGCACTTGAACCGGATGGGGTATCTGCTGATTATCCAACCGTTTGACCTGACTGCGGCAGGAATAGCCAGTCGCAACCAATATGCCCCGGTTGTCGGGGTCGTTGATCACCTCCGACCAGCTCAGCTGATATATTTTCTTTGAGGTTTCCAGATTGTCTGCTTCGTGACCAAAGGTGCCAGCCATACCACAACACCCAGTTGTCAGCATTTCGAGCTGTTGCCCAAGCGCCTGGAATATCTGTTGCCAGTCACGAATCGTCTGCACCGCTGATGTCCGTTCGGAACAGTGGGCGAGCAGTTTGAAGTGGTGCGGCAGCAGTTTTTTTCCATGTATCGTCAGAATCTCACACTGCTGAGCCAGCCACTCCTGGATGAGCATGACGTTTACCACTTCTGCATCCTTGATCTTCCTGTACTCTTCACGGTACGTCAGCGTTATAGAGGGGTCTATTCCCACCAGAGGCACACCGGTGGTCGCCAACTCCGCTAGCATCTGGGCGTTCCGTCTGGCGGTATTTTCGAATGCTTGTAGAAAACCGTGGATGTGCAGCGGTTTACCGTTGGGGCGATACGGCGCCACCAAGACAGTAAAATCCAGCTTTCTCAGCAGATCCACCAGATCCAGGACCAACTGGGATTCAAAGTAGCTGGTGAAGGCATCCTGGACGATGATGACTGCGGTATCTCGCTCGTTCTGTGTCAGCGATTCGATCGCTTCAATGGACGCGAGAGGTAAAGTACGCTGCTCCAGCCCCCCCTTGAGCGTATGGGTAGAGATGGCTGGACTATTGACCATTCCCAGATAGCGGCGCATGAGTTTAGCAATGATTCTGTTGCCTACCGCCCAGTTATAGGGCGCTGGGAATCTCGCCAGCCAGGGGATCATGAACTCCAGACCAGCGACAATATAGTCCTTCACCGGGCGCAGATAACGCCCATAATACAGCTCAAGAAAACGGGCACGAAAATCGGGCACATTGACCTTGATTGGGCACTGACCGGCGCAGGATTTACAGGCCAGGCAACCCATCATCGCTACGTGAACCTCGTGGGAGAAGTCGTAACTGCCATTACGTCTGGAGAGGGAGTTTCTGATCCGGCCAGGCAGGGTCACGATAAACGAGTTTTTTTTGACCAAACGGCTCTCAGCGGCGAGATCCACACCTTTGCAAGAAAGCAGCCTTAACCACTCACGAACCAAAGATGAGCGTCCTTTGGGAGAGTGGATGCGTTGCCGAGTCGCCTTCCAGGAGGGACACATGACATCCCTGGGGTCGTAATTGTAGCAAGCGCCGTTACCGTTGCAGAACATCGCTTCTGTGAATTCATCCCGAACGGCCGGAGCGATCTGGCGATCATGCTGACCACGGGTGGGAACTTTGTCAATCTTGAGCAGAGATTCCTCCCAACCAAGCGGGGTGGCGATCTTGCCAGGATTCAACTGGTTATGGGGATCAAACAGGGCCTTGATCTTCTGCAACTCAGGATAGAGTTCACCAAAAAACTCCGGCGCATATTCAGAACGCACCCCTTTGCCGTGTTCGCCCCACAGCAGGCCACGGTATTTCTGGATCAGTTTGACTACCTGATCGGTGATGGTGCGGATCTGTCGTGCCTGCTGTTCGTCCTTCATGTCGATCGCGGGGCGAACATGCAGCACCCCTACATCTACGTGGCCGAACATTCCATACTGCAGATTGGCCTCATCCAGCAGTTGTCGAAACTCCATGATGTAGTCGGCCAGGCTCTCTGGTGGTACGGCGGTGTCCTCGACGAATGGAATTGGTCGCTTCTCACCCTGTGTGTTACCCAGCAACCCAACCGCCTTCTTGCGCATCGCCCAAATCTTATCAATCTCTCCGGCACCGTAGACGGTGCTGTACCCAAAGCACTTTCCAGTTTTACCACTGACCTGCTTGAGATAGTTGGTAAGTTTGTCAACTCGCCTGCGTAACTGCTGTTCATCATCGCCAGTGTATTCCACTAGGTTGATGCCGCAAATCGCCGCTTCCTTCTGATTTTGCGGGAAGTAGTCACGAACGCTTTCCCAGACGATATCTTGCATCGCCAGATTGAGAACCTTGGAATCAATGGTTTCGATCGACGTTGGTCCCCACTCCATCAGCGCCTTAGCATCCCTGAGCGATGACTCAAAACTATCGTATTTAATATTGATTAGCGCTGAAAACTTTGGGATTGGTAGCAGATTGAGTTTTGCCTCCGCAACAAACCCAAGTGATCCTTCGGCCCCACACAGTATGGAGTTGAGATTGAATCGGCCCTGCTCATCCCGAATGTGGGCCAGATCATAGCCTGTCAGGCATCGGTTCAGTACGGGAAAACGGTTATCAATTTGCTCTCTATTGTCGCAGTAGATCTGATCCAGTATTCGATGAATGGTGCCAATCTGGTCATCGCGACAGCATATTTCCGTAAACTGATCATCACTCAGTGGGGCAGAATTCCATACCCCGCCACCCAGCAGAATGCTCTTCAACTCCAGCACGTGATCACGGGTCTTACCATAGAGTATTGACCCTTGACCACTGGCGTCTGTACTGATCATTCCACCTATGGTGGCGCGATTGCTGGTAGAGAGCTCCGGCGCAAAAAACAGACCATAGGGTTTGAGGGCACTGTTTAACTGATCCTTGACCACCCCCGCCTGCACCCGAGCCCAGCGCTCATCGACATTGATCTCCAATATGCCATTCATGTGCTTGGAGATGTCAATGACCAATCCATCGGTGAGAGATTGGCCATTGGTGCCAGTGCCACCACCTCGGGCGGTGACCCGGACCTGATTGAATCTTTCTTTGCCGGCTAGCCGCATAATGAGGACGAGATCATCGGCGCTTTTGGGATAGATCACCCCTTGCGGCAACACCTGATAGATACTGTTGTCAGTGGAGAGTACGACACGGTTGCCGTAATCCGGATTGAGGTCCCCAGCAAAGCCTGCATCTTCAAGCGCATCGAGAAAGTCTAGATAATGCTTTTGAGTGCTGTCTATTTCGGAGAGGCAGGGGATCATTATGATGCGTAACGATTACGATGGAGTACGAATGCCTCTATCAAATCGGCCTCCTGTAAAGCGGCAATGTTTACAGGAGGCGATATCGGAAAAGCGTTTGTAGAGTGGAATCCAACCTAGAATTTTCGCTGTTGGATTACTTCCTCCTCCATGTGGGCCTGACGCACATACTGCGCTAGGATGTGCATCAATGATTGGTGAACATCCTCGATAACACCGTAGTTCTCTGCATCGACATGCAGATTCACGTCTGCAATGCTGGCGGATCGTCCTCCCGAGAAGCCGGTCATCGAGATCACAGGAATACCGTTATCCTTACCCCACTGAACTGCACGAACGATGTTCTCAGAATCTCCAGATGAGCTTATAGTGATCAATGCATCACCAGCCTTGGCCAGACTCTTCAGTTGGTACACAAAGACATCATCGTAAGAGATATCATTGCCGATGGCAGTAATCATCTCCACCGTGGCGCTGAGGGAGTAGATCCTGGGCTTCAGATCAGTGTCAGTCTGTACCAGTTTGCAATGGTCACAGACCAAATGATTGGCAATGGCTGCTGAGCCACCATTGCCACAAGAGTAGACCATTCCACCTGCAGAATAGACTTTCGTCAGAATATCTGCAGCCTGACGCAGCTTGTCGCCATCAACTGTCGCAGCAGCGGCAGAATAGTTGCTGAAGTAGTCTGTCGCGTAATCAGCGACATCAGTGAATTTTCTATCTGGGAAAGTCATTACAGCCCTCCTAAATGTAGTCAGAATGCGGACAAGGCGTAGTGTTAGATATGGTACGCTGAAATATTAACTAGCCGTATCACTCAGATACATCACATGCAATACGCGCCCTTAGCAATGGCATTACTAAAGAGTAAAGTGGGACCGAGTGTAGGAATACAAATAGCAAATTACAACCCGTGACCTTAATACCTTTGCACATTCCTTTCCCCTGCGGATTTTTCTGACTGGGTAATCATTATATTGGTTGAGATTCAAAGGTCAGCCAGACTGACTGCATCAATCAAACCCATACGCCCCCGGCTTATGCCGGGGTTTCCTAATTATTAACTACAATCCATCGAGACTACTTGTGGTTAAAGTAGTAACGGTGAATCTAACCTTGTTCAATACCACTTCTTACCGCGTTTACCGTATCTTTTGCCGCCTGCATCAGAAATCGGTCATCACTGGCGAGCGATGTCAACTGGAATCCATCCTTGATCATTTGCACTGCAACCTCCGGCGAGTTGGTATGAATGCCAGCGGGTATACCGTGACGCTTGCATGTTTCAATGATTTTTTGCCTTGCCTCGATCACTTTCGGATCATTTTGCCCACCACGTGGTTGGCAGCCCAGTGCCATGGCAAGGTCCGATGGGCCAACGTAGATGGCACTGATGCCAGGCACGTCCAGGATCTCGTCAAGGTTTTCGATTGCTTCCCGAGTCTCAATCTGCGGTATAATAAGAGTTTCATCGTTAGCGTATACGTGATAATCCCCGCCGCCGTGTGTGGCGCCGCCCGCATAGTATTTTGCCCGGATCGGTCCGAAACTGCGCATGCCCATTGGCGGATATTTACATGCAGCAACCAGTGACTCCGCTTGGTCTGGATTATTGATCATGGGACAGATTACACCATACGAACCCGCATCCAATATCTTCATCAATCGGGCGGGATCGTTCCACGGCACCCGGGTGAGCGGGATGACTGATGTAGTTGATATGGCCTGCAGCATGGTTATTGCCATCTGGTAATCGACAACACCGTGCTGCATATCGATTGTGATGGAGTCGAACCCTTGGTGCGCCATCACTTCGGCAGAAAATGAGCTGGGGATAGAACACCAACCATTGACGACCGCTCCACCATTGGCCCAGATCTCTTTAATTGTATTTTTTCTCACCAGAAACTCCTCAATGTAGCAATTCGGGCCCTCGCACGGCCGAATATCAGGATTGAAAAACGGGATTGGGAAGTCAGGTAGGATTATGGATGCTCATCTGTCTGATCGCTTCCTACCACCCGACAGACTGCCGACGGCGATACTACCGACTTTGGCATGGTCTCACCACGACTGCCGTCACAACATACACGCCAAAATTGGACTTGGTCAAACTATCGGCCAGATTGATCTGCTTCACACCTTTGCCGGAATGGGCTTGCAAACAGCATAGCCAGCCCATAGAGTTCCACCACAAATATAAAGAAATATCATGTGGAGCCGACAACCGAAGGCACGGTTACCATTACATTGCAAACCTGGCAAGACATCATCTCCTCACACGCTACTTTAGTATATTAACCAATCCTTCTGAACGCGCCTGGTTGATCGACTGGACTTAGGGACATCTTTTTACAACACCTGTGAGCTTGAAGCATATGAGTGCACCACTGAAGATAGGAATTGTCGGCCTTGGAAAGATGGGAGGCATCCGCGCCAAGACCGTGCGAGATTGCGATGACACAGTCTTATTAATCGTTCCGAAAGTATTGGCAGTCTATTTTTGAACTTGCCAAAATATACTTTGTATCTGACATGCGGAAGAAACTCTTAATCAGCGAAGTGCGC
>NZ_KQ557136.1:0-62143 GCF_001443665.1 endosymbiont of Ridgeia piscesae
GGCCGGCAGGGCGGAGCTGGAGAAGCTCAACAGGTCGCCGTTGGCATCACTGGCAGAGATCAACAGCGCCGCGCTGTCACCCACCAGCAGTGCCTGGTCGCCGATGGACGCCAGCTGTGGTGCATCATTGGGCGATCCATCGTTGGCCACCGTGAATGTGGTCTCGAAGCTCAGTTGACTGCCATCCCTGAGATCCACCAGGCTGCGCAGAGTGTGCGCGCCGTCGGCCAGATCGGTGGTGTCGAAGGGGGTGGCCGCGGAGCTCGACCCGCCCTGCAGGTCGTAGGGAGCCCTGCGCTCTGTTTTGAGCACCGAACCCGAACCGTCCAGGTAGAAACGCACCTGTTCAATGCCGCCATCTTCCGGAAGCAGCCGTGCGTAGAGGTCGCCGACCACCACCGCCTCGGCCAACGGCATGCTGCCGGCACGCTCCGCGGTCTCGCTATAGACCAGGCTGTAATCAGCCCAAGCAGGCAGACTGACAACGAGCGCACATAGAGTGAAAAGAGCTCGTAAAAATAGCGTTTGACGTTTTGTAGCGTGAAATGAAGCCGGCTTTTGTGCTCTGCCTGCTGCTTGAGTCCTTATCCATGCTTTGCCCATCCCCTTGCCCCCCAGCAAAAAGTCGTGCCCAAGATTATTTTGGGAATACCCAAGCAAGAATTATGACAGGGTTTTTTATTACCTTATTAAACAAGGAGTTATAACAAAGAGACGAATCCTCGAGGATCGATCGGTGTAAAGATTTCCGACAACTGATTAAAGATCTGCATTCCCATGCCTAAACCAACACCGATGCAACACCATTCCCAGCTTCACTTTGAAAACAGCAGACAAGGGCGCGATTCCCGCCGAAGGCCGATCCACCACAGACAGATAACCCACTGTTTTACTAATAAAACATCGATCGAATCTATCTATTTGGCTAAACCCTTTATCAGAGTCTCGCTCATTCCGAACATAAAAAAATAATTAAATTATTATTAGAATTAATGACTTAAAGTGATATTATAAGAATATAATTCATAAAAATGACTTAACTTCCCGCGCGACTTGTAAGATTTCTCGACCCTCCCAGCAACGCGACTGAATTGTGTTATTTCGAGGATGTTCGCCACATGAAACAGCCGGCTATCCGAGATAGCCGGCTGTTCAGCTGTCTGTGCAGCCAGCCTAACCCGCAGTGTTTTCAGCACCCCTGCTGTTCGGCAACCGTTAACAGCAGCTCGGGAATCGCATCAGCAGCGCCCAGATAGGGAGCCAGTTCAATCGCAACGCCCGGGTAGATTTCGCGCGCCCGCGCCAGGATCTTGGGAATGTCCTGGCTTACGTGACGCCCGGCGGAGAGAAAGTAGGGCAACACCAGCAGATGATCTGCACCGTTGGCGATACAATTGTGAATCCCCTCTGGAATTGAGGGCTCTGCCAGTTCCAGGAAGGCGCAGGCCACCTCTGCATAGAGCGGCCCCGCCCGCACCTTCACCTGCTCTGTGAGCTGGCGCACCTCCTGATTGGAGGCCTCACGGCGGCTGCCGTGGGCAACGATCAATAAGGCCTGTGTCACTGCCCCGCCTCCAGGCTCTTCTCGGCGATCTCGAACAGATCCCGCGACAGTCCTGGTTGCTGCAGCACCTGCTCAAACTGCCCCTTCATCAAGGCCTGGCGTGCTCCATCATAGCGCTGCCAGCGGCTCATCAGACGCAACAGACACGCTGCCACCTGCGGATTGAGCGGGTCAAGCTCCAGCACCCGATCCGCCAGGAAACGGTAACCCGCCCCATCGGCACGATGGAACTGGATCGGGTTGGCGCCGCAGAAGGTACCGATCAGGCCGCGCACCTTGTTGGGGTTACGCATTGAAAAGACCGGGTGCGACATCAGGCCCTGCACTGTCTCCAGGGTATCTGCCCGCGGCGCCATCGCCTGCACCGCAAACCACTTGTCCATCACCAGCGGGTCGTCTCGCCAGCGCGACTCGAAATCGGCCAGCGCCTCTGTGCGTTGCGGGGCATCACTGGCCGCCAGCAGCGCCAGCGCCGCCAGCACATCGGTCATGTTGTGGCCAGCCTGGTACTGCGCCAGACAGAGCTGCAGCGCCTGTTCCGAGCCCGCTGCCATCAGGTAGTGCAGCGCCAGATTACGCAGGCTGCGCCGCCCGATATCGGCCGGTTCGATGCGGTATTCGCCCTGCTCCCGATTCGCCTCTACCAGTGCGACCAGCTCATCGTGCAGAGATTCGGCCAGCTGCTGGCGCAGCCGCTCACGAGCGGCGTGGACCCCCTCCACATCCACCTCCTCCATCTGATCGCCCAGATAGCCCTCAGCGGGCAGGGAGAGCACCTGGGCCAGCAGCGCCTGATCCTCATCAGCACTGACAAGGGTCTGGCGAAAGGCGTCGATGAAGCCTGCAGGCACCTCCATCTGCGCACCCGCCGCACGCTGCTCCACCATCTTCAGGATCAGCCGTTGCGCCAGCAGTTGCGCCGCATCCCAACGGTTGAAGCCGTCGCTGTCGTGGGCCATGCGGAACATCAACACCGGGTCCAACAACGCCATCTCCAGCTTCACCGGCGCTGAGCCGCCGCGCAACAGGGAGGGCACGGGACGTTCCGGGATGCCGACGAAGTGGAAGGTCTCGATCTGATCGCGCAGCTCCAGCACCCGTTGGATACCGACCGGCGCCACCTCCCCTGCCAGCTGCAGCGGCAGATCATTGCCTTGGGCGTCGAGCAGGCCGATCGCGACAGGGATGTGGAACGGCGGCTTGTTACGCTGCCCCGGGGTGTCGGGGCAGTGCTGGCTGATGGTCAGGCTGTAGCGCTGGCTGGCAGCATCGTAGCTCTCATCCACCTCCAGCACCGGCGTGCCGGCGTAGCGGTACCAGTGGCGAAACTGCTCCAGGTGGCGGCCACTGGCGTCCTCCATGCATTTGACGAAGTCGTCAGTGGTCACCGCCTGGCCGTCGTGGCGCTCAAAGTAGAGATCGGTGGCCTTGCGGTAGTCCTCCGACCCCAACAGATGGGCTTGCATGCGCACCACCTCAGCGCCCTTCTCATAGACGGTGACGGTGTAGAAGTTGTTGATCTCGATGTAGGAGTCGGGGCGCACCGGGTGGGCCATCGGGCCGGCGTCTTCGGCAAACTGGTGAGCACGCAACAGCCGCACATCCTCGATCCGTTTGACCCCGCGGGAGCCCATGTCGGCGGAGAATTCCTGATCGCGGAACACCGTCAGCCCCTCTTTGAGGCTAAGCTGAAACCAGTCACGACAGGTGATGCGGTTGCCGGTCCAATTGTGAAAGTATTCGTGGGCGATCACTCCCTCGATACCCTGAAAGTCCTGGTCGGTGGCGGTGTCGGGGCGGGCCAACACATATTTGGAGTTGAAGACGTTGAGACCCTTGTTCTCCATCGCCCCCATGTTGAAGTCGTTAACCGCCACGATCATGTAGATATCGAGGTCGTACTCACGACCGTAGTGCTGCTCGTCCCAGCGCATGGCGTTTTTCAGCGAGCGCATGGCGTGCTCGCACTTGTCGATGTTCTCCGGCTCCACGTAGATGCGCAGATCCACCTCGCGACCGGAGGCGGTGGTGTAACTGTCGCGGATGTCGCGCAGATCACCAGCCACCAGGGCAAACAGGTAGCAGGGCTTGGGGAATGGGTCTTCCCAGCGCACCCGGTGGCGCCCATCCCCCAGCAGCTCTTCGGCGACCAGATTGCCGTTGGAGAGCA
This sequence comes from endosymbiont of Ridgeia piscesae, assembly GCF_001443665.1. Taxonomy (NCBI): domain Bacteria; kingdom Pseudomonadati; phylum Pseudomonadota; class Gammaproteobacteria; species endosymbiont of Ridgeia piscesae. The sequence goes on from NZ_KQ557136.1 coordinate 3,735, forward strand.
GCACCGGGTAGGCGCTTCGCTTGGCGGTGATGCTGGTGGTGAAGCGGCTCATTACGTCGGGCCGGTCTAAGAAGTAGGTGATGCGGCGGAAGCCCTCCGCCTCACACTGGGTGCAGAACATACTGCCCGACTGATAGAGCCCCTCCAGCGCGGTGTTCTGCTGCGGCAGGATTCGCACCCGGCACTTCAGCTCGAAACTGTCGGGCACCTGATCAATGGTCAGGCTCGTGGCACCGACCCGGTACTCCTCCGCTGCTAACGGCCGGTCATCCAGCTGCAGCGAGAGCAGTTCGAGCTGCTCCCCGTCCAGCACTAGTGCCTCCGCCTCCCGCTGCGGGTTACGGCGCAGCTGCAGGCGGCTCTCCACCAGGGTGTGGCTGTCGAACAGATCGAAGCTGAGTTCAACCTGTTCGATAAAGAAGGCCGGTGACTGGTAGTCTTTGAGATAGATGGTGTTTGGGTTGTCGGATCGCATCAGTTTCCCCCAGTTGTGGAGGCCCGATATTACTGGTAAATAGCGGAAGCACAAACCTGGAAATTCTGCTGCATTGATGCAGAATAGTGCCGATTTCCAGCTAGATCAGACAAATCAGCACTGCTAGGATGCCCTGTGCTACAGCTCTGCCCAGCCACTCGGCCCAACCGGCAATCAGCTGTTGGCGTGTTAAAATCTGCTTATCACTATAATTTCAAATCAGAAGTGCCGGCCGGCATTCGGTTACAAAGGAGATTAGTTTCAAATGCCCAAGGTAGTTATGTACACGACGGCGGTCTGCCCCTACTGCGTACGCGCAAAATATCTGCTGAACAATAAGGGGGTCGAGTTCGACGAGATCCGCATTGACATGAACCAGGATGCCATGCAGGAGATGTTGCAGCGCAGCCAACGCAACACAGTACCGCAGATCTTCATCGACGAATTTCATGTCGGCGGTTATGACGATATGGCGGCGCTGGAGATGGCGGGCCGCCTCGATCAGCTGCTGGGGCTGGCGGAAAGCTGAGCAGCATGCAGGGTGAAACCGCCAAGGTACGTCTCGACAAATGGCTCTGGGCGGCGCGTTTTTTCAAGACGCGTCAGCTCGCCTGTGAGGCGATCAACGGCGGCAAGGTGCACCTCAATGGTCAGCGCACCAAGCCAGGCAAGGAGATCAAGGCGGGTAGCCAGCTGCGCATCCACAAAGGTTCTCTGGAGTGGGAGCTGGAGGTGAAGGTTGCGGCCAGCAAGCGGCGCCCGGCGGAAGAGGCAAAGACCTTCTACGTCGAGTCAGAAGAGAGCTTCCTGCGGCGCCAGCGCCTAACCCAGGAACTGCGCGAACAGCGGGCTGTGGAGCCCCACTCGATGCGCGGCAAACCCAGCAAACGGGACCGCCGAATGATCCACCGATTCACTGCCAAAGGGGAGTAGCCTGCCGATGGATCAGGACGCCTATCGCCGCACCTACCGGGAACTCAATGACCGTTTCTGTGCGTTCGAAAAAAGCGTGCTCAGCAGCAAGTGTCGCTGTACCCGCTCCAGCAAAATCCACCTGGCAGAACGGGAGGGTGTGCATTGTGAGTCGGATCAATTTCAGACCATTTGCATCGAATTTCTTGAAACCCTCCGCCACCACGCCCGCTTCGCACTCAAACTGAACGATGAGGCGGCTGCGCTGCCCCATGGCAAGGCAATGCGGCTGCAGGTCGGCGGTCTGCGCGGGGTGTTTGCTTCGCTCAATCCAGAGCGGGAGATCCCAGATCCCATCGCCGATATCGAGACACTTTTGCGCGAGGCGATCGGCAGCTATGGCTCTATCGACAAACTCCCCTTTCAGAACCTGATCCAGCAGGTGTCTGCTTACAAGGGGCGGCCCAGCCTGCGCAGCACACGCTAACAGCACCAGCAGGTCGAATCGAGCCCATTCCGGCTAGTCTGCAAAGCAATCAGCGATCGCTGCGCAGGCAGCTCAGATAGTCGCCCAAGGGGGTCAAAATCGGCTCCAGCTTGCGCCGCATCAATGAGCCGATCGCGTCACTCCTGCTGAAGACTGGGCGCAACACGCCATAGCCCAGTCCGGAGAGCAGCCGCATGGCGCGTAGCTCATTCGCCATTTCAGGCAGCACCGCCAGGCAGGCACGCTCCTCTTCGTTGAGCGTTTCCACCTCCCGCTGCAACTCCTCGAGAGTGAGGTCGGGATCACCAGCCGCACGCAATGCACTCAGGTAGTTACGCACCACATCCAGCAGCAGGCTGATAACCTCCTGATTAGACGGCTTTTTTAGCACCCGCGCCACTCCCATCAGGAAACCCTGACCGGGCGCATCGAGCAACCGCAGCAACTGTTGCGCGGTGCAGTTTCCCGCCTCAGCCAGTGGTTCCAGTTCGCTTTGACAGGCCGCATAGTCGGCACGGGCTGGGAGTTTTTCCGGCAGGTCATCCGGAGTGCTGGCAAGAAAACCGAGATAGTAGACCGGCTTCTTCTCAGCGCGCTTCCACAATTTTGCACGCATCTCGTCACTGACCAAGCCCGGTTGCAGTGCGAGACGCAGATCCTCCACCATCACTTCCGGTTCGTTCTCGAACGGCAGAAACTCAATCAGGAAATTGGCCAGTTCAGGCCCCATGCTGCCCGCCACCACCGCCGGATTGCTCAGCATGCGGCGCGCATTATCCGGCTGCTGACCCGCCCACCAGGCGAGCCGTGCAAGCTCATCAGTGAGTCCACGCGCGCAGCTGACCGCTACCACCGCCTCGGGTTCCCCCAGCAGCAGCAACTGTTCCAGGTTGTCGTCACGGGTTTGACCCATGCGGGTCCAGCGCTGCAGGTAGATCGGGTAGCCGCCCGGAGAGCCCAACACATGGCCCGACAGGGTCTCCCGCACCTGGCGCAGATACTGCTCGTCGCGACAATTGGGGTTGAGGCTGACCTTGGCCTCACCTTTCTCGCTGAGGCCATAGAGGGTCATCGACGACTCATCGATACGAATTGCCTTCGGCTTGTTTGCCAGCAGGACGTTCAGACGCAGAGCATCTTCACTCGACAGCGCCATCGCTCAGTCTCTCTATATAGCTTTAGGACCACCGCTGTCAGCGGTTTTTTGCTGAAGGGGGAGTAAAGGATGGGGGGAGACTCCATCGACCAGACTAATCGGCCAGTGGAGTGTAGTTGGCATCCTTGGGGTTGATGAAGATGAATTTGTTCTCACCATCTTCCATGGCAGCATAATCCATGGTGGTTTCATCGAGCAGCGGGACATATTCAGGTTCGATGACGATACTTATGCCTTCGGATGTGAAGCGGATATCATCCTCTTTGGCCTCGTCAAATCCCATCAGATAATCGAAAGAGCCATCCTCTTTGCGGCGTGCGGCAAAGCGCAGCGCCATTCCCTCGGTGCCACCCTGTCGTGCTGCTTCGATGATCTGTTCTGCTGCTTGTTTGGTCAACTTAAACATCTGCTTTCCTTCAAGTCCTAGGGTGCTTCCGCCCGACTGCAACTGCGTACATGGCTGAGAAAACGCTCAACCCAGTGGTTGCCCCCGACACTGCGCATATGAGCGTAGTTGGCGAGGAGGTTTTTGTAGATATAGCCGTCATGCTCGCCGTCGATCCCGGTACCCCGCTCCACCCGGTAGGCGAACGTGCAGGCTGCCAGATCCAATCCCTGCAGTGCGGAATAGTGGAACTCATGAGCATGGATCGGGGCTGCATCCGTCTTCGCGCCAGGCCAAGGCATGGCACCGGTCTCACGCAGGCGGATATACCCCCTACCCTGGGGCTTCTCGTGCATCACCGCATCAGCTGGAATAACGGCCGCCATTCTACAAGTTTTGCCCTGCCAGGTCAGTGTTCGACATAACAACATCAACCCCCCACATTCTGCGTAAACTGGTCCACCTGCCTCGATAAACGCCTTGATTTCGGTAAGCAGCGGCTGGTTGGCCTCCAACTCAGCCATCGCGGTTTCTGGAAATCCGCCGCCAAGAAACAGACCATCAACCGCTGGAATATGGCTATCATGCAGCGAATCGAAGGGGAGGAGTTCAGCACCCAGCCGCCGCATCGCCTGCATGTCATCAGGGTAGTAGAAGCCAAAGGCAGTGTCGGCCGGATAGCCGATACGCAGACCGACAAAAGGCTGTACCGTCTCAACAGCGTTGGATGGCGGCGCTTGCACTTGCGCTTGCACTCGCACGGTGTTCTCGAGTAGTTGCTCGATATCGATCTGCCGTTCCACCACTTCCGCCAGATAGTTGATCTTCGCCTCGGCCTGTGACTGCTCATTGCTCGGCTTGAGACCGAGGTGTCGCTCGTCGATCACCATCTGCGGATCAGCAGCCACCGCGCCAAGCAGGGGGATATCGGTGTAGTGCTCAACCACCCTGCGCAGTTTAGTCTCGTGGCGTGGGCCGCTGACTTGATTCAGAATCACGCCTGCGATCTTTACATCCGGGTCGAACGCCTGATAGCCAAGCAGCAGTGGTGCCACGCCGCGGGTGATCCCCTTGGCGTTTATCACCAGAATCACCGGCAGACCCAGCAACTTGGCCATCGCCGCATTGCAATCCTCACCCTGCAAGTCCATGCCATCGTAGAGGCCTTTGTTGCCCTCTACCAGAGTGACCTGCGGCCCACTGCTGTACTGCTGAAACAGTTCCGTGATCTCGCGGCGATGCTGGGTGTAAAAATCGAGGTTATAACAGGCGTTGCCACTGGCACTGCCCAACCATATCGGGTCAATGTAATCGGGCCCCTTTTTGAAGGTCTGCAGACTCAGCCCTCGATTACGCAGAGCCCGTACCAAGCCAATAGAGAGGGTCGTCTTGCCGGATGATTTGTGAGCGGCTGATATGTAAAAAGCTGACATTTTCTAGCTGGCAAAAAAATATCCACCAACAGCCAAATTGCTGGTGGTGGATATTTTCAACCCGCGCCCAGCCATAAGACAAGGCGCAGGATCTTGTGGTTATTGTGGATCTTCCAGGCTCTCGGGAAAGACCTTGAACATCCGGGCACCAACTGCAACCAGGGCCATAGCGATGGCAATACCTGCAACACCGAGGGCCCCCTCTGCAAAGGTTGGCACATAGCTGTTGATCACGCCGTCATAGAAGCTACTTTCGATTACCTCTTTACCCGGAAAGATGGTCATCGGGAAGACCTGGCCTCCGATGACGATCAGATAGACCTGGAAGAAGCCACCGATAAGAACCATCACCGAGGCAGCAGCAACTGCCCAACGGGATGCCACAAAGGCCGGCGAATAGATCAGAACCAGTGGAATAAGAGAGCCGATAACAATCTGTCCCAACCAGAACATCACCGTGTAGACACCACCATTGAGCAGGATAAAGGCCTCAATGCCGTGATGCTGAGTGATGTAGAGATTAGTGAGATGGTAAGCCAAGGTGAAATAGAGCACCGCACCAATAAACACACCAAGCAGATTCTTCAGCTTGGCGAGGCGAAGATCGCCTAGCTGACGATCGCCCCAGGCGTAGGCCGACTGCAGGGTGATAATGAAGAACGCCAGACCATAGCTAAACGACATGATGATGAACATCGGTGCCATAATCGCTGCGTCATAGGCCTCACGGGCCACTAGAAAACCGAAGATCGAGCCAGTACCAGTGGTGAGCATCAGGCGCCAGAAGAAGGCCGCAAAGGCAACCGGGCGGTAGAAGCGATTCACCGTGCGGTCCATCATGACCCAGAGGTAGACACCGACGATGCCGAAAAATCCTGAATAGAGGATGACATTCCAGGCAAAGATCGACTTAAAGTTGTAGCTGGTCATCGCCACAATCAGGCGGTCTGGACGCCCCAGATCAAGCATCAGCACCGCCAGTCCACCGGCCAGAAGGCCGATCGCCAGCAGCCCGGAATAGCGTCCCAGCGGCTTATACATCGGCCCGCCAAACACCGAACCGATCGATGCTACATTGAGCGCGCCGGATGCAGCCACGATCAGAAAGATCGCAAACACATGGGGCAGGCCCCAGACCACCTGGTTGGTCATGCCGGTCACCCAGTGACCATGATGCTCCATGTAGTAAGCGGCACCCATACCAATCGCGACAATTGCGCCGAGTAGTGCCAAGCCCCCCCAGAAACGTAGCGGCGTACCACAGTAGAGCTCGCGATAATGCATTTTCGTCATTGTTGTTCGGCCCCCTGCCATCAGATATTGGTGTAGCGTACGCCGGTGTTCAACTTAAGGTCGGCGCGAATCTGCTGACTGTTGTGTTCTCTTAGGGCCTCTGAGAGATCGCTTTCGGGATCGTTCAGATCACCAAACAGGATCGCGTTATGACCCTCTTTGGCACAAGCCTCCTGACAGGCAGTGACCAGTTCTCCCCGATCGATACGATGCACACAGAGGGTGCAACCCTCAACGCAACCCTTACCTCTAGGCTGGTTGATCGACTGATTCTCCAGCGTTTCATGCACAAAGGAGCGTGCCTTATAGGGACAAGCCATCATGCAGTAGCGGCAGCCAATGCAGCGATGTCGATCCACCAGCACAATGCCATCAGCGCGCTTGAATGAAGCGCCGGTTGGGCAGACATCCACACAGGGTGGAGTTTCACAATGCTGGCACATCATCACCAGGCGATTTTCACGACCGGTATGCAGATCGCGCAACTTGACGGTGCGAATCCACTGCGCATCCGTTTCAGGGCGGCCGTGAGAGGTCAGGCCATGCTCCTGGTTACAGGCATCGACACATGCGCTGCAGCCATCAGCACACTTGTTTGCATCGATCAGCATCCCCCAGCGGTGCTTGGAGGAGGCGCCTTCTGTCGCAGTTTCTGCACCGGCGACGCTGTGTAGCAGAACCCCCGGGGCGACAACCACCGCGCCACTTGCAGCCAGGGTAGTCCCCAGCAGCTTGCGGCGGTTCATATCAGGCTGGTCACTTTTCATACTCATGATCAGTCTCTCCGCCACTCAGCGGGCGTTGGAAACATCTTTGGATACCGCCGGATGCCACTGCATCAAGCTCAAAGCATCCAGCTGTTCGTAAGTCATACTGTTCAGATCGACTGCACCCAGCGTTGCGCCACCCTCAGCAGGGGTAGTGCGATGACACTGAAAACAGGCGGGCTGCACTGCCAGATAGCTGTGGCATTTCTGGCAGAACTGACCCTCGTCGGTGACCGGCAGTGGATTACCACTCTGATCCTTCGAAGCATGGCAATCGATACAGCCTGCAAGGCTGTACTTCGAACCACGGATACCGCCACGTACGGTCTCGACCCGTTCATGCTTGAGATAGTCCATGTGGTTGCGACGCATATCTTCCGTCGGTGCCACACAACTATCCATCGAAGCCGCCTTCGACCCCTCAGTTACAGCGCTTGCACCGACTGTCTGCATCGCGGAGACCGTTAAAACGGCCCCCGCCAGCAGTGCGGTGAATCGCTTGATGCTGTCGATTGAACTACACATCTCAGCTCCTATTCACCAAGACCCATCTGAATGTAGCCGGTCGGGCAAACATCGGTGCAGACATGGCAGCCGATGCACTTACTGTAGTCGGTGTCGACATAACGACCGGTGGTGGACTCGTTCTTCTTGACGCGGAACACCGCATCCTGAGGGCAGAAGACCACACAGTTATCACACTCGAAGCACATTCCACAGCTCATGCAACGCTTGGCTTCAGCCTGCACCTGCTCCTCGTTAAGCGCAATCAGGCGCTCGTGGAAGTGGCCCAACACTTCATCGGAGCTGGGTACAGACTCGGAGCGGATATTCCGCGGAGTCGGCGTGAAGTGACCGAGGAACAACTCATCGGCAGGGATGATCTCCTGCTTGGAACGATCCTCGAAGTTGTGCACGGCGTATTTCGCAGAGTTGGTGCCACGCAGATCGCCTTTCGTGCTGTCGAAGTGCTCCAGCTCCAGGTGCGCCTCTTTCAACTTGCTCATCAGGCTGAAGTGATTGACATCAACCTTGGGACGCTTACCAAGCTCTTCGTGCTTCATGTAGGTGTCGATACTCTCGACCGCAACACGCGCCTGACCGATAGCGGTAGTCAGCAGGTGCGGACGGATGATGTCACCAGCAACGAAGTGGCCAGGCTTGCCGGGCACCTGATAGGACTTGTCGGCGTCGATCAGACCACGACCGTTATCGAAATCCTCCAGGCCCTCCAAGTCACCGCCCTGACCGATGGCGGACACGATCAGATCGGCCTCGATGACACGCTCGGTACCCTCAACCGGGATCGGACGCATGCCATCCATGGTGCAGGCGCAGATTTTCAGGGCGGTGGCACGGCCATCCTCACCCTTAATTACCTCCAGTGGCATCATGCCGTCGAGGATGGTGACACCCTCGGTAGTGGCATCGCTCACTTCGTGCTCTGCGGCCATCATCTGCTCCTTGGGGAACAGAGAGGTCAGGGTGACTTCGGAGCCCTGTGCAGCGGCAGCGTTGGCGGCATCGTGTACCACGAAGCCATCGCGCACCACCAGCTCCGGACGATCGGTGGGGTTGATGTGCTTTATGTGCCCCAGGCGACGTGCCACGGAGACCACGTCGATGGAAGTGTCACCACCACCGATGCAGACCACCTTGTCGGCAGTGACCTTCATGCGGCCTTCGTTGAAGGCCTTGAGGAAAGCAACACCGGAGACGCAGTTAGGGGTGTCGTCCCAACCGGGGATCGGCAGACCGCGACCGCTCTGGCAGCCCAGTGCCCATAGGATCGCATCGTACTCCTTCTCCAGATCGGCAACCGCCACATCACGACCAACACGGGTCTTGTTACGCACCTCAACGCCCATCTCAACGATGCGTTGGATCTCGGCATCGAGCCGTTCACGCGGGATACGATAGCCAGGAATGCCGTAGCGCATCATCCCGCCCAACTCCTCGTTCTCCTCGAACAGGGTGACGCCGTGACCTTTGCTGCGCAGTTGGAAGGCAGCTGCCAGGCCAGCCGGGCCGCCACCGATCACAGCAACCTTCTTGCCCGTATCGGCGCCAGCCTCAAACTTAAAGCCCGCCTCAATAGCGCTATCCCCGATATACTGCTCAACCGAGTTGATACCAACAAAATCTTCCACTTCGTTGCGGTTGCAACCATCTTGGCAAGGCGCCGGACAAACGCGACCCATCATCGACGGGAAGGGGTTGGAAGAGGTCGCACGTCTGAAGGCATACTCTTTCCACTCCATACCCTCTTCAGGCTTCTCTTCCTCACGCACGATAGCCAACCAGCTACGAATGTCGTGACCAGAGGGGCAACTGCCCTGGCAGGGCGGGGTACGCTGAATATAGGTAGGACACTTGTAGGAGGTATCCTCCATGAAGATCTTATCTGTCCAATCGTCGTAGGCGGCATCGCCATCTTCAAAACGGCGCCAGGTGATGTCTTTGTTCATCTCTTCGCTAGGAGTTGCCATGGTTGAGTCTCCTTTACCTATATAATTTTGTGAGTGCCGGCTTTGCTTATGCTTCGACCGACAGAATTATTCGCTAGTCGCTAAATCTCAATCGTCATCTTCGCCGTAACCGGGAGCCTCTTCCGGCGGAGTCTTACGGTTGAGGACGATCGCATTGCTCACCAGTTGGTGAACACTGACGATCTGGTACATGTCCATACCGTAGTAGGGCAGCACCTTGGTAAACTGGCTCTTGCAGATCGCGCAGATCGCCGCCATGTGGGTCACACCCTTCTCGTCCATGACGTTGCGCAGTGCATTCATGCGCGGCAGCGCACCCTTGACGCGAATCTCCATCAGATCATCGGTCAGCAGACCACCACCACCACCGCAGCAGTAGGTACGCTCATGGATGGTGTCCCACTCCATGTCGTAGTAGTTGTTGCAGACCGCCTTGATGACATTACGCGGAATCTCAAACTGGCCGCCAGGTTTGTCGCCCATGCGTGAGGCGCGGGCCACGTTGCAGGAGTCGTGAAAGGTGAGCGTCATATCGTCATTTTCCGACTTGTTGAGCTCGAGTGTTCCTTTCTGAATCTCATCCCAGGTAAATTCGCAGATATGCTGCGGCACCGGATAGTTGGGATCTAAGAAATCGAACGGTCCTGCCAAGGTATTGAGAAAGCTGTAGGCAACGCGCCAAGCGTGGCCGCACTCACCAAACACAATGCGCTTAACGCCCAATTCCAGGGCTGCTTCGCGAACCCGCAGCGAGATGCGGCGCATGTTTTCATAGGAGCCGATGAACATGCCAAAGTTGGCCGCCTCGGACGCCGTGGTGCTGAGAGTCCAGCTGACGCCAGCCTCATGAAAGACCTTGCCGTAACCGATCAGGCCATCCACATGGGGCTCGGCAAAAAAGTCGGCAGAAGGGGTCACAAGTAGGATATCGACGCCCTTCTTGTCGAGCGGATATTTGACCGCCACCTCGGTATCGTCGTAGACGTCCTCTTCGAGGCCTTCGAGAGTATCAGCCAGCGCGGGGCCAGGGAGGCCCAGATTGTTACCAACAGTAAAAACCTTGGCGATGATCTCATTGCAGTATTTCTGACCAACACCGATCTGCGCCATGATCTCGCGCGCCGCCATAGAGATCTCGGCGGTATCGATACCGTAGGGGCAGAACACTGAGCAGCGACGACACTGGGAGCACTGATGGAAGTAGCTGTACCACTCGTCCAGCACCTCATCGGTCAGATCGACCGCGCCCACCAGTTTCGGAAAGTATTTGCCAGCGAAGGTGAAGTAGCGGCGATAGACGCGACGCAGGAGATCCTGACGCCCCACCGGCATATTTTTCGGATCCTTGGTGCTCAGGAAATAGTGGCACTTGTCGGTGCAGGATCCGCACTTCACACAGGCGTCCATATAGACCTGAAAGCTGCGATAGCGGCTCAGCAGATCGCCCATCTTTTCGATGGCCACCTCCTGCCAGTTTTCCACCTTCTCGCCGGGAAAGCCCAGTGGCTCCTGGTGCGCCGGCGCTGCAACGAAGGGGCTGAGGTGCGCCATCACCCCCTCTTCGATCTTCGGAACCTCGGTGTATTCACTCAGTTCCGGCGTTTCAAATTTTGCCTTAGCCATGTGTAGCCCTCGTTCGGCCAGGTAAATTTCTTAGGATTCTTCGAGCTTCTTCGCCCAAGGCGCCAGGTGGCGTTTCTCACGCGGATTATCGACCTGGTTGCGTGAAGGACTGAAAAACACGCCAGGTATATGCAGCAGTTTGCTGACCGGCAGCAGCAGCATCAGTACAGCCACCAACAGCAGATGTACCAGCAGCGCAAAATCCATTGGCAGCGCGCCTCCGCTGAAGGTGAACAGGCCATCAAAGAACTGCTTCACCATCACCACGTCGGTGTGCACAACAAAGGTCATCATCAGACCGCTCAGGCCAATCACCATCAGCATCAGCAACCACAGATAGTCAGAGGGAGCCGAAATGTAGCGGACCCGATCAACGAAGATACGACGCACCAGCAGGCCGACCAAACCGGCCACCATAGCAAATGCCGCATACTTTCCGATCGGCTGCAGCAGCTGGATTGGCAGCGGCACAGGGTCCATAAAATAACGCAGGTGGCGGGCGAGTACCGCGAACAGCCCCATGTGGAACATCCAGGAGAAGATCCAGGTCCACTTGGTGCTCTTGAAGAGGCTCTCGAAAAAGACCACTTCGCGGAACATACGCAGTACCACACCGGTCTGAGTTACAGGCGCCGGCGTGGTGGGAATCTTTAAAGGTGCGGGGGTCTTGGCATATTGGACGATCTTGCGGACCAATCCAATCAGCATCACCAGAGTCGCTACGATAAACAGCAACGCGTAGACAGTTGACATGTTCCTGCGTTCCTCAGAGTTCTTGTTCAGGCCTGGAGAGGGGCGAACCCTCTCCAGGTGCTCGGCACGACTTAGATGCAGCCGGTCGGCTTCGGCAGGCCGGCGAAACGGCAAGCCTGCTTACCTGGGCCGTAAGGGAACAGAGCGTACAGGTACTTGCTGTTGCCCTTCTCCTTGCCCAGTTTCTTACCAACCGCCTTGGTCAGAACGCGCACGGCGGGAGCGATCTGGTACTCTTCGTAGTACTCACGCAGGAAGTTGATGATATCCCAGTGCTCGTCGGTCAGTTCCAGGTCGTCTTCCTTGGCCATAACCTCAGCGACCGCAGGCTCCCACTCGCTCAGGTTAACCAGGTAGCCTTCCTCGTCAGTCTCAAAAGTCTTGCCATTAGCTTCGATAGCCATCGTGATTTCTCCTAACTCTCGTTTAAATTGAATTCAGTTGATCAGACCCAGGCCTGCACCCGGCTGCTCTCAGCAGCGAGGGCGACAAAACCGGCGTAGTCGACAACCTGAACACCTTCGATCAGTTTGTCTTCTGCTATACCCCGGGTCTTCAGATCAGGACCAAGTACATAAAACTTGACCCCACTTGCCGCCTGGACCTTACCCGCATACTCGGTGCCTTGCATCGCCCCATAGACGCCATCCTCATACAGCAGAACGGCGCTGCCCTCTTTGGCATAGCCGAGACAGCTCGTCATGGAGCTCTTCTCGAAGGGCGACTTATTCACTGTGTGCAAAGTGCTCATACTCTTGCTCCCCTTAGAAACTGAAAACGACGTCCTGCTCATCCATGATGTCAGCCAGTTCAGCACGGCTCACGACACGAATGGAGTCCTTCTCAGCCCAGTCGTCGTCCTCGTCCTCATAGGTCAGAGGCATCAGGTCATCCAGGGTCAGGCCACGCGCTTCGAGAGACTCTTTCTCGACATAGAGCTTGGTGACATCGTAGTCACCCAGGGCCTGGTAGGTCGGGGAGAAGTTCTTCATATCACTCTCGCTCGTATCCTGCCCCTTGACCAGCTGGTAAACACCGTCGTCAAGGAAGGCCAGACTGACGTCCTGGTCGAAGGCGGCGCCGATCAGCACCACCTCCAGCGATTCCCAAGCATAGATGGTTCCGTAAGGAGCCCGGCGGTTGAGATACATGAATTTTTTAATATCAGCCATCTTTCAACCCCTGCGCTTAGTCACCGAAAACCATAAGACGATCGGACTGGACACCCGCCTCGACCAACTGACCGAGACCGGAGATCCGGAAGCCGTCAGCGATGTTCTGCGCACTCTTACCGTTACGCTGCATCTCGCCCTCGTCGACGATACCGCGACGTTGGGCAGCAGCCACGCAGACCACCAGGTCCAGACCGTGTTTCTCCGCCAACTCGCTCCAGCGGGCGACGATGTTGCGGTCGTCCTGGGGCGGAGTGGTCAGATTGGTACCGTTATTCACGCCATCGTGATAGAAGAAGACACGCATGATTTCGTGTCCTGCTTCCAACGCAGCCTTGGTGAATTGATAGGCCGAATCAGTCGCTTGATGCTGATAAGGACCTTCGTTTACCTGAATCGCAAATTTCATCAGTTTAACCTTCCTGTTGAAGTACCCTGTCAGTGTCCGTTAGAAACGGATGTGAGCAGAGGCGTTCAGGTTGGCACGACCGCCACGCCAGTTATCGATGTGATACTTGGTGAACGGCAGACCGGTCTTCTCGAAGAAGCGGGACCAGCCGATACGCTCAGCCCACTCACCGATGCGTTCCCAATCCTTGGCATCTTCCTTATAGGCATTGAGGATCTGCTTGACGATGGCAGAGACCTCAGGCCAACGCGGCGGATTGTTGGGTACGCCAGCGGCGACCAGCTTATGGAAGGTCGGCTTGGATCGGGCGTTGGAGTTCTTGCCACCCACCCAGATCGCAAACTTGGAGTGCTCGGGATCGTTGATCTGCATCGGCGGACAGGGCGGAAAGCAGGCACCACAGCAGATGCACTTCTTCTCGTCGATCTCCAGAGAGGGCTTACCGTTGACCATTGCAGGACGGATGGCGGCCACCGGGCAGCGGGCCACGACAGTGGGACGCTCACAGACGTTGGCCACCTGGTCGTGATCGATCCGCGGCGGCTTGGTGTGCTGGATGTTGATCGCGATATCACCCTGGCCACCGCAGTTGATCTGGCAGCAGGAGGTGGTCATGCGAACCCGGTTCGGCATCTCTTCCTTGGTGTACTCGTCGATCAGCTCGTCCATCAGGGCCTTCACGGCGCCGGATGCATCCGTACCAGGGATGTCGCAGTGCAGGAAGCCCTGGGTGTGAGAGATCATGGAGACCGAGTTACCAGTACCACCGATCGGAAAGCCATGCTCGGTCAGCTTGTCGATCAGGGGCTGTACCTTGGACTCTGCACTCACCATAAACTCAATGTTGGAGCGAATAGTAAAGCGCACATAGCCTTCAGCAAATTCATCGGCGATATCCATCAGCAGACGGATGGTGAAGAGATCCATCTGACGCTGGGTACCAGCGCGAACGGTCCAGATCTCGTCACCACTCTTGGCAACGTGATGCAGAACACCGGGACGCGGGCGATCGTGCCAGCTCCATGCGCCGTAGTTCTTCTTCAGGACGGGGTGCAAGTAGGGCTCCATCTCGGGAACGCCACTCTCAATCGGCATACGAGGTTCCGACATGCTTACCTCCTAATAATTAGGGTAATTGATTCGCTTTGCGGGGCCTCCGGCGCAAGCCTGGAGCCCCGCATGAAACTGCCTCTATCGGGCAATCGACAGATGATTAAGCCTGACGCTCAGCCCACTTGGCGGCTTCTTCGTCCCAGCCATCCATACGGACGTAGGGGTTCATGCGCGGACGCTCGATCATGTTGGGATCAACCTCCAGGCCAATGCCTTCGAGGAAGTTGACCAGGCCGATACGCTCGATCATCTCACCGGTACGCTCATGTTCCAGGGCGTTCTCAGCGAAAAAGTCCAGGATCTCTGTCGCCAGCTCTTCCAGCCACTCGTAATCTTCGTCGCTATCCAGCTTGTGGAAAGGCACGATCACGGTACCCATCAGATCGCCGATCTTCAGGGTACGCTTACCACCGCAGAGCACGGTAATACCTTTGTCGTCACCAGGAGAGAGCGCCTTGGTCATGACGTTGATGCAGTGCATGCAGCGCACACAGCTCTTGTTGTCGACGGCCAGGGTATCGTCATCGTTCAACGACAGGGCCTGGGTCGGGCAGCGGGTGATGACGTTGTCGATGATCTTCTTGCGACCCATATCGGCGACGTACTTCTTGACCTCGGCCTGATCAACCTTCATGTCGTCGCGCCAGGTGCCGATAACCGCCACATCAGCGCGCTGCACGGAGTTCATGCAGTCGTTCGGGCAACCGGAGACCTTGTATTTCATCTTGTAGGGGAGCGCCGGACGATGCATATCATCAAGGGCGTTGTTCACCAGCATGCGCATGGTACGACCTTCATCCACACAGGACTGCTCGCAGCGCGCAGCGCCAACGCAGGACATGCCGGTACGCACAGCGGGACCCGCGCCACCCATGTCGAAGCCCATCTCATTCAGCTCATCGAAGGCAGGCTGGACATTATCGGTGGAGCACCCCTGGAACATGATGTCACCGGACTGACCGTGGAACGCGATCAAGCCTGAGCCATACTTCTCCCAGATGTCGCAGAATTTACGAATGGTGTTGGTGTCGTAGTGCATGCCAGGAGGCGGCATGATACGCAGGGTGTGGAATTCTGCGGCAGCAGGAAACTTGGGGGTGCCGTCCTCATTCTTCAGCTCGGTGAAACGTGGAATCACGCCGCCGCCATAACCGATAACGCCAACGGTACCGCCCTTCCAGTAACCTTTTTTTGTCTCGTAGGACTCTTCCAGCTGACCCAGCAGGTCAACCATGATGTCATTTTCCTTCGCGAGACGCTTGAGGCCGGTTACAAACGAGGGCCAAGGGCCACTCTCCAGCTGATCAAGCATGGGGGTATCATGCATCTGTTTTGCCATCACTCTTTCTCCCAATGGTCGTTTACGTGGGGACTCTGGCCAGTTCGTATTCGTTGCTATCAGCCCGGCCGTCCACCGAGCGTAGAATACAGCCGTGCACCCTGCAATCCGAAGCCGTTGCAGGCTACAAGCCTGCCTCTACAGGGCGCAAAGTTTAGGGTTTACTTATGATCGGAAATATCCTTCCGATGGGAGGGTAAGCATAGACGACGCCTATCCCCTTTGGGATAAGAAACTCCCCAACCGAGCACCTTTCAATCCATGAATTTCATGATAATCCATTAATAAACAATGAGATAATGGATTCCCCCAAAAAGATCGCACACCCACTACCCCCCCTCCCTTAATAAGCCGGCAATATATGGGTATTAATCTTCGGATCACAAAACAGCTGTTGTCGATTGCAGTCAGCCAATAACCGAGTAAAATTGTGCGGTTTTAAACCCCCTCTGGAGCGGTAGAATCGCCCCACGAGAGGGGCCAGACAGAATCACAGGGTCACACAAATGCTCTACCTTAGCGAACTGATGATGCAAAACCCGGACTTAGAGACCTTCGAAGAGTTGGTCCAGGCAATAAAGGTACGGTCAAAGCGCGAGATGTTCTTCCGCATCGACGTCAAACCCCCCTTTGCCGACACCCCCGACAATTGGGAAGACCGCCTCGAGGCGGCCTTTACCTAAGGCAGCAGCAAACTAAGAGGTTAGCGCGTGAAGTACCTTGAATCAGAGACCTTTCTCGGCGACAACGAGTGTTCCGAGGACGCCATTTCATCTAGCAAGTTGCTGCAGATCCGCCTCGACGAGAAGGATGAGCAACTCGCTGCCCTGCCCGCCGACGCATCATTGGAATCACGCCTCACCCTGATCCTGGAGCGCGGTTATATCCAGCTCGATCTGGACCAGAACGAGGCGGCCTGGAAGGCGGTGCAGGAGATACTCCCGCAGGCGATCGACAACGAGCTCTGGCTGCAGGCGGTGGAGGCCTGCGACATCCTCTACCAGGCAGAGCAAGCCGACTCACTCAAGGCGTTGGCGCAGGGAATCTGGCTCTCGGTGACCTTCCCTATCCTCCCGGAGCTCAGCGTCGCCATGCTGCAGCACCTGATCGATGAGACCCCAGACAACTCGGACGGCGCTGCGGTAGCCGCCGCCACTGCCGCCTACATCGTCGACCTGCGCGCCGAAGGCGCCGAGCGCAAAGAGCTGAAATTCTTTACCAGCCAGCTGCTCGGAGAGGTCGCACGCCGTCACAGCCAGGTCGAAGAACAAGAGATCTTCGACTTCTGGGTGGAGCGCATGGAGCTGGATGATCCAGGAAAATTCCTGCCGCGCCTGGCCAAGGTGCTCGATCTGGTCACCGAGAACGACTGGTGGTTCGACCGCGACGCACTGCGCGCCAAGATCCCCCACTGAGAGAGGTTTGCAGATGTACTGGCAAGAAGAGAGCGACAACGATCAGTTTGTGGTACCCGATAACGTACTCGACCTGTCCTTCCGCATCGAATGCAAGGCGCTGCCGGTGGATCACGCCTGGGCCCTCTCTGAAGAGATCCAGCGGATACTGCCTTGGTTCGCCGAGGAGAGACTGTGCGGCCTACACCTGATCTATGGCGCCGATTCTGGCAACGGCTGGGAGCGTCCCCAGGGATCCGACGACACCCTTTACCTGTCGCGCCGCACCCGGCTGCAGCTGCGACTGCCGCAGGCGCGCATCGATGACGCCCAGGCTCTCAACGGCAAAACCCTGCATATCCAAGGCATGCCGCTCACCATAGGCAGCGCCAAGGCGCACCCGCTGGGGATTACCACCACTCTCTACAGCCGCTATGTCGCAACCGACACCGGCAACGATGAAGGTCAATTTCTGGAACAATCGCTCGCCGATCTGCACCGTCTCGGGCTGCGCTTCAAAAAGATCCTGGCCGGCAAAGAGGCCAGATTCCAAGGCCCTGATGGCCCACAGTCAAGCCGCAGCCTGATGGTCGCCGGCCTCTCCTACGAGGATGCGGTCACCCTGCAGCAGCACGGCGTCGGCTCCCTGCGCCACCGAGGATTCGGCTTGTTCGTCCCCCATAAGACTGTATAAGATACCGCCCCACGACTTTTAGCTACGCGGGCGGGCACCCCACCCATCCGAGTTACCATCGAGAAGGAGAAACCAATGTCATATGAAGTGAATGGCACAACCATTGAGGCCACCGAAAACGGCTACCTGGTCGATCAGAGCGAGTGGAACGAAGATGTCGCCAAGGTTATCGCCGAAGCAGAAGGCGTTACCCTCTCCGAAAAAAGCTGGGACATCATCAACTACCTGCGCGACGAATACCTCAACAATGGCGGCAACCAGCCCAACGAGCGCAATATGGTAAAACACTTCAAGGGAGTCTGGACCGACTTCCCCAAGGTAGATGCCAAAGCCCTCTATATCCATTTCCCGAAAGGCCCCGCCAAGCAGGCCAGCAAGGTCGCAGGACTGCCCGAGACCAAGCGCAAGGGCGGCTACTAAGCCTCCAGCATACCGCGCCGAAAAAGGGGCTTCGCAGCCCTTTTTTTTGTGCCTAAGACAAACTCAGCCCCATCAAACACCTCACTGATCTTCAGCAGTCGCACTAGGTTTAACAGCCCCGGCATCTGCAACAATACGCTCAACCCTCCACCTGCAGCAGCAGACTCTCCAGTCGCTCTTCCCGGAGCGGAAACTCGACAACACCAAATATCGAATAACGCTTCATCACCTGCTCCAACTTCGGCCGGTACTGCGGCTCGATCAGGACGATCACCTTGGCATCTGCACAATAGCGCTGCAGGCTGGCGAGCAACGACTCCAGGTTGCTCATACGGTCGCGGAACTGCGGATCAGAATAGAACTCAGCCACCACTACCGCCGGCCGATGCCGTTTCATCCAGGCCTGCGCCTTGCGCACCGAGTTAACCATCTCCACCGCATAACTGTGGCGCTGATAGAGTGGCACGAAGTTGGGGTATCCCCCCAGTTCTACCAACACCAGCAATTCCCGCTTATTCATACGCTTGATTTTCTCCACGTCTGATCGGAGTATGCGCGCAACTCCCGGTCTACAAAGTTAAAGGGCGAATCATGTTACTGAATCTGATCATTGGCGACTATTCGATGAACCTTGAGATCCCCGAGGGATATCAAGAGAAGATGGCAGACGCCTTCGACAAGATGGACAAGGATATGGACAACGGCCGGCGCCTGGGACAGACCTGGCTAAAGCAGCCCGATCGACAGCAGCGTTGCCAGATCGCCGCCGACAAACTGCTGGCCGCCATCGAGACCCATAACGAAAACCTGGCGCTGCTGATGGGCGGCTACATCGCCAGCCGCATGCCGGAGATCCGCCAGATCCGTATCGACAACAACGGCGAACCGCAGGAGACCAGCTTCAGCTGATCGACATGGAACTCCCCCTCGCGATTGCCGCCATCACCGCCCTCGCCGGCTTGGTGCAGGGGCTGTCAGGGTTTGGTTCCGCGCTGGTGGCGGTGCCGCTGATGAGCCTGCTGCTACCGATGGAGCAGGTGGTACCGCTGATGGTGCTGCTGGGCATCGGCATGTCGAGTCTGAATCTGCTCCACCTGCGCCGCAGCCTGAGCCTGAAGCCGGTGCTGCCGCTGATCGGCGGCTATCTGCTCGGCACCCCGCTCGGCCTCTACTTTCTGATCGACGCCCCCGAGGTCTGGGTGAAACTCACCCTGGGGCTCTTCCTCAGCGGCTATGCAGCCCTCTCGTTGGCGGGACGAACGCTGCAACCCGCCTGGCTCAGGCACCATCCGATCGGCATCGGCACCGGTTCCGGCGCACTGGGGGCCGCCTTCAGCACCAACGGGCCACCGGTGATCCTGCATGTAGCGGCCCAGCAGTGGTCCGCCGACCAGCAGAAGGCCGCACTGAGTCTCTTCTTTGTCGCTGCAGGTCTGATCACCGCCAGCGCCCACGGCATCAGCGGGCTGCTCAACCTTAAAGTCGCCGAACAGGCGCTGATGGCGCTGCCGATGCTGATCGCCGGCACCTGGCTCGGCATCACGCTCTATCGTCGCCTCGACGATCACAACTACCGCCGGCTGACCTTTCTGCTGGTGCTGGCGATGGGGCTGCTGATGAGCGCAGGCGCTATCGAGATGCTCTATCAGAGGTGATTCGACCCGATCAGCTGTTGGATCGCACTGGCCGCCTCGCTTCCCTGTTGCTGGTAAAGCTGCAGTGACTCCATCGCGATCCGCTCCCAGTGTGCCTGCCCCATGCGGGCAACCACCTCCAGCGGCTCCGTGCCCCCCGCACTGCGCCACTCCTCATAGGCCTTGAGCGCACCAGGAAAAAGCTCCCGACGCATCCCGCCGAGGTTGCCGAACCAGAAGTGGATCGAGGCCGCCTGCCCCTGCGCGATCAGACCCGGCAGGCTGCTGCTGCAGTCGGACCAGTGATCCCGCACCGCACGCAGCATCAGTTCCGCCGGGGTAAAACTGAGTGCCATCAGCATCTCGCCCCATGACTCGCCCAGCGCCTCGCCGACCCGGCACTCCCCCTGCTCATGCAGCAGCACCATCTCGATCTCGCGTTCCACCATTGCATCCAGTGAGGACTCCAATTCCTGCTCGAAATCGTAGCAGGCGAAGGCGCGCCCAAGGGCATTGTCGGGTCGGTGCCAGCGCCAGCTCTCCAGCTTCTCCCACAATAGCCTGCGCAACGACTCACGACGCAGAAAGATCTGCCGCCCCAGGCTCATCGCCGCCGGTGCGCTCAGATCCCGCGCCAGCTCACGTCCGGAGACCAGCAGCAACATCCCCTGCGGCTGTTCGTACCGCTCCAGCTGGGCGAGAAAGAAGTGCGGTTTGTTCTTGATGCCGTAGCCGGCGCTGTAGACCAACCCCTCGGCATGCAACTGCTGGTTGATCGACTCCACCTCGAAGGGGGCATACTCACCACCGTTAATCGGCAGCGGCCGATACTCCGCCTCAGCCAGTGTCTCCCAGAGGGACTCCCGTTCGGCGAGCCACTCCCCCACCTCCTCCTTCGGCAACTGCTCGGCATAACCCAGCCCCTTCTCCCAGCGAAAATACTCACGCATCTTCATCAGGTAGGTGCAGAGTCCGTAGTCGCCGCCGTGGCGCGCGTCGGAGATATGGCAGTTGTACTGTACCGCCTGGCTGAGCTGTTGCAGAGACATAACCGGAGAATCCTCGGTAAGATCAACCCACCTTATTCACGCTGGCGCCAGATCCCACGATCCAGCACAAACAAGGCGGATTCAAACCATTGAAATCGACCCTTATCCCAGTAGAATACTTGGGTATTTAAAGCAACCTAACATGCTGTCCCGACCTCAGCCAAGCCGAATTTCCCGCTGGTTTCCAGCGGAATCGCATCGCATGCGGGCCGACGGCATCTTGCCAAGCAGTAACCGGAGATCCCTTTTGGCCATCAGAATCAAAAGCCAATGGCACGACGAAGACGCCACCCGCTCCCCCGGAGAGATCGGCGCCGCCACCGCTTTCATCGCCTGGCGCATCGCCCTCGACAAGGCGATCACCCTGCACGGCGAACACTTCATCTATGACTCGGATCTGCAGCGCCTTGGCGTGATCGCTGAATATCTGGCCTTCGAGGTGCAGGTCGTGGATCGCATCATCCATCCGCAATTCGATGCGGAAGGACGCCGCGAGCTGATCACCGCGCTGGTGATGAAACTCGCCGACCACTATCAGGACAACGCCCGTGACCTGCTCGGCGACGGTGATCACGCCAACCGCTTTATCAGCCTGTTCAACCAGCGCTCCGGCGAGTATGCCGAGTTCAGTTTCAGCGATACAGGCCCCTCCTACCCCTTCTTCCGTCACCTCGGTTTCGAGATCCAGCAGCTCATGGGTGACGAGCAGAAGAACCGCTGGGTGATCGATCAGGTGATGGACAAGGATGGCCCGGAAGTCTACAAGCAGCTCTCCCGGGCGACCCGCAACCTGCTCGACTGAGTTCCCAGCCATCACAACTTCTCCCGCAACGCTTCCCCTTTGAAGGACCCTCTATGCGCCCAGCCCAGCTGTCAACTATCCTCAAGCAGGAGTTCAAAAGCACCCGCCACGGCCACCACACCCCTGTGATGTTGTGGGGCCCGCCCGGGGTAGGCAAATCCGATATGGTGCGCCAAGTGGCGCAAGAGCACGGCGCGCCGGTGATCGACATCCGTCTGTCGCAGATGGAGCCCAGCGATCTGCGCGGCATCCCGTTCCGCATCGACGGTCATGTCAACTGGGCGATCCCATCGATCCTGCCCGATGCTGAGCGCCACGGCGACGCGGGCATCCTGTTTCTCGACGAGATCACCTCCGCACCACCCACCGTCTCTGCCGCCGCCTACCAGCTTATCCTCGACCGTCGACTGGGCGAATACCAGGTACCGAAGGGCTGGGCGATCTTCGCCGCCGGCAACCGCCAGGGCGACCGCGGCGTCACCTACAGCATGCCGGCGCCACTCGCCAACCGCTTCTCCCACTTCGAGGTGGAGACCCACCTCGACGACTGGGTGCTATGGGCCTACCGCCACAACATCGACGAACGGGTGATCGGCTTCCTGCGCTTCCGTCCGGAGCTGCTGTTCGACTTCGACCCGACCCACAATCCGGTCGCCTTCCCCTCTCCGCGCTCCTGGGAGTTCGCCCACCGCGGTCTGCAGAAATTTTCCAGCCATCCGGACCTGCTGCAGGGCACCCTGCAGGCCTGTGTCGGACCAGCCGCCGGTATCGAGCTGACCGCCTTCGTCAACAGCCTCGACAAGATGCCCGACCTGGATGCGATCCTCGCTGGCGAAGAGGTGGCGGTGCCGGAGGAGATCGACCTGCAGTACGCGGTCGCCGCCGCCCTGGTGGGGCGTGCGATCCGCGCCCAAGAGAGCGGCGCAGAGATCGAAGTGATGGGGCGCATCCTCGACTATGCGCAGCGCTTTCCACAGCGTGAGATGGGAGTAATGCTGGTATCCGACATGCACCGCGCGATCGGCGAGACGCTGTTCAGCGTGCCCCAGTTCGGCGACTGGGCACAGGCAATCTCCGATGTGATGCTTTACGAATAAATTTTAACCAGCAAATATGGATATCGAAAAGATCGAGACCAAGCTGGCCGCGGCCCGCACCAAGCTAATCCTCGACAAACCGTTCCTCGGTGCGCTGGTGATGCGCCTACCGTTGCAGGCGGCCGATCCCGACTGGTGCCCAGCCACCGCTACCGACGCGCGCAAGTTCTACTACAATCCGGAGTTCATCGACTGTCTGAACCTGGATGAGACTCAGTTCATGCTCGCCCACGAGGCGCTGCACTGTGCGCTGTCGCACTTCGCGCGTCGCCAGCACCGCACCAAGCTGCACTGGGACATGGCCTGCGACTACGCCATCAACCCGCTGCTGATCGACGACGGCCTCAAGCCACCGCCTGGTTCGCTCTATCTAACCCAGTTCAAGGGCATGACTGCGGAGGAGATCTACCCCTGCCTCGACGAGAAGGATGACGAGCAGCCGCTCGACAACCATGTCTACGACCAGGACAACACCAAGAACCGTAGCAGTGGCAAAAACGAGAAAGATCTGCAGCAGGACAAGACGGATCAGACAGACTCGCAGACCCCAGACCAGCAGCCTAGCGATGGCGGTGCCGAACAGCCCGAGCCACTCACTCCGGATGAGGCGGAGACCCTCAACATCCAGTGGCAGCAGCGCCTCGCCGGTGCCGCCCAGCAAGCGATGCAGGCGGGCAAGATGGGGGGCGAGATGGCACGCATGGTGGATCACCTGCTGCAACCGCAGCTGCCCTGGCGGATGCTGCTGGCGCGTTATATGACCGCCATGGCGCGGGAGGACTTCAGCTACATGCGGCCCTCCCGCCGCGAAGGGGCGTTCATTCTGCCGAGCCTACGCAGCAACCAGGTGGAACTGGTGGTGGCGCTCGACACCTCCGGCTCCATCAGCAACGCCGAGATCACCGAGTTTCTCGCCGAAGTCAACGCCCTCAAAGGCCAGATGCGCGCCTGCATCACCCTGCTCGCCTGCGATTCACAGCTCGCCAAAGATGCTCCCTGGCGCTACGAGAGCTGGGACGAGTTCACCCTGCCGGAACAGATCCAGGGCGGTGGCGGCACCGATTTCCGCCCGGTGTTCAAGTGGATCAGCGAGCAGCCCCAGCGCCCCGATCTGCTGGTCTACTTCACCGATGCAGAGGGCACCTTCCCCAAGCAGGAGCCGGGCTATCCGGTGATCTGGCTGGTCAAGGGCAAGACTAAGACTCCCTGGGGTGAGCGCATTCAGCTCAACTAACGTCCTGGCACATCACGGGATTTGTCCCTCTCCCTGCCATCTGTTACTTTTGCGCGGCAGTTTTACCATTCCGCCAGTCATCTCCCCTTCGCTTCCAGATTCGCCAGCCCATGCTATCCCGACTCTGCCAGCTTCAAGCCGATGCAGCGGTACAACACCATTTGGAGACAACCATGAGCCAGGCACAGAACGGCGACAGCGTAAAGATTCACTACACCGGCACCCTCGATGACGGCACCCAGTTCGACAGTTCCGAAGGCCAGGAGCCACTCGAGTTTCAGATCGGCAGCGGCATGGTGATCCCCGGCTTCGATAGCGCCGTCAGCGGCATGAGCATCGGCGAAAAAAAGAGCGTACGGATCCCGGCTGAGGAGGCCTACGGTGAGCGTGACGATGAGCTGGTTCACAATGTACCACGCAACGCCCTGCCCGATGATATGGAGGTGGAGGTCGGCATGCCACTACAGGCACAGAGCCCGGATGGCCAGGTGGTGCAGATGACGGTGGTGGAGATGGATGATAGCTCGATCCGTGTTGATGCCAACCACCCGCTAGCGGGCCAGGCTCTCACCTTCGCCATCGAACTGGTATCGATCAACTAACAGCCCTTAAGCTGGCGCCCCTGACCAGCCGTCAGGGGCTTTGCCAGGCCAGATTTCAAGATCAGGCGGAACTCCCGCCGCCGGATAGACTCCATAAGGTTCATGAAACGATTCACCCGCCCATCCATTCCGCTGCTGCTGGCGCTCATCACGGCCCTGTTCGCTGCCGTCGTCTCGCTCAGCTTCGCCGCCGATGGCGATCTCGCGCCAGCGCCGGGAGGGATCCTGCTGCCGGAACTGGGCTCACCTTCGGATCAATATCTGACTCCGGCCGATGAGACGCGTCTGGGCCGGGAGTTCATAAAAAACGTTCGGGAAACCCAGGACGTAGTGGATGAGCCGCTGATCGACGAGTATATCCAGTCGATGGGGCGACAGCTGGTCGAACAGAGTGATGCAGCGGGCGGCCAGTTCCACTTCTTTGTTATCCGCTCACCGGTCATCAACGCCTTTGCCGGTCCGGGAGGCTACATCGGCATCTACAGCGGGCTGATCCTGGCCAGCCAGAGCGAGAGCGAGCTCGCCTCGGTGGTCGCCCATGAGATCGCCCACGTCACCCAGAAACATCTGCTACGCGCTTTCGATGCAGCCAACCGGATGAGCGGTAAGACCGCCGCACTGCTGCTCGCCGCGGTGCTGATCGGAGCCAGCGCATCGGGCGAGGCGGGTATGGCTATCGCCGCCGGAGCACAGGCGAACGCCCTGCAACAGCAAATCAACTTCACTCGCAGCAACGAGCAGGAGGCGGACCATGTGGGCATAGGCCTGTTGGCCGACGCCAACTTCGATCCGCGTTCGATGCCAATCTTTTTCGAGCGCCTGACCGATGCCAGCCGCCTCTACGAAAACGGCATCCCGGAGATCCTGCGCACCCACCCGGTCACCACCAACCGTATCGCCGATGCACTGAACCGGGCAGATACCTACCCCTATCGCCAGTACACCAGCAGCCATCGCTACTATCTGGTGCGGGAAATGCTGCGGGTCAGCCACTATGATAAGCCGGCCGACGCCGTCAAATACTATGCAGAAGGCCTGAAGCAAGAGCGTTATCTTAACCAGGAGGCGCACCGTTTTGGTTATGTGCTGGCACTGCAGCAAGCCGGCGATCCCGATCAAGCGGAGAAGATGCTACAGCCACTGCTGAAACAGCGTCCCACTGAAACCAGCTATATCCAGGTACAGGCCCGCATCGCCCTCGCCCGGAGGGAGATGGAGCAGGCTCTACAGACTTTGCAGACAGCCTACCTGCTGCTACCGAACGACTACCCGCTGGCAATTCACTATGCGGAGACTCTGCTCAAGGCAGGAAAGCAGAGCGAGGTCGATAAGGTTATCGATCAACTGCGCGCGCTTCGTCCCCGGGAGCCGCGCCTGTTGCGACTTGCCGCCCGCGCCGCACAGGCCCGGGGCAAACAGACTGAATCTCACCGGCAGCTTGCCGAGGCCTATGTCTTCGAGGGGGATCTGGCTGCCGCCATCAACCAGCTCGAGATTGCCCTGAAGCAACCCGACAAGGGGGATTTTTATCTTCAGTCACAGCTTGAGGCCCGCCTGCAGGAGCTGCAGCAACGACACTCGGAAGCACAGGCCAAATCTCAATGATCTCCGTTGCAGGATAAAACACAAACAAGCATTACGGTTAACCATTAGGCGGTCCACAGCAAACCCATCCGAGGCCTGCGGAAGTACTGCCGTAAACATTATAAACTACTAATATATAGGCAATTTTTACTTGCCATCACCTGAAGTTAGGGTATTCTTACCGCCTACCTTGACAAGGTGATACAGGCAGCGGTCGCGAAAAACAGAAGCGATAACAGACCCCACCTGTGTGAGAAAAAAACCGCTTTCCCAACAAGTGAAACTTTAGACGCCAATCAGGCTCCAAATACAGCAGTACCGATATGCTTATGCTCCTCTCGAGGGCATACGCGCTTGTCGGAGAGTGGATATTTATCGCCCCCTAATCTTCTCAGTCAGGAGAATTATTGATGAGTACCGACATGAAACGCAGGATCTTCCTCAAAGGATCACTGGCTGCCGGCGCAGTAGGCATGGCTGCAGGCGCGGGCCTGCTGATGCCGCAGCAAGTGCTGGCCGCCTGGCCCTCAGCCGCTTTTGAAGCAAAGGAGATTCCGGCAGCACTCAGCGCTCTGATGGGATCAGACACCAGCGAGCCTTCCACCGATATCCGGGTCAAGGCCCCGGACATCGCAGAGAACGGTGCCGTAGTACCTGTCACCGTTGAGACTAGCATCGGCGGCGTGGAATCTATCGCCATCATCGCCTCCAACAACCCGGTACCTCTGGTTGCCTCCTTCAACCTTGGACAGGGCGCAAGCGGTTTCGTCTCCACCCGTATCAAGATGGGCAAGACCGGCGATGTGATCGGTGTTGTCAAAGCCGGCGGCAAGCTCTACAGCGCACGCAAGGGCGTGAAGGTCACCATCGGCGGTTGCGGCGGTTAAGCCCCACAACAGCATCGGAAGAACAGATACAGAGGTATAGAGAAAAATGGCGAAATCTAGCATCAAGATCCGGGCTAAGGCCAAGGGTGACGTCACCACTGTGAAGGCCCTGATGACCCACCCGATGGAGACCGGCGGTCGCAAGGACAAGAAGACCGGCAAACTGATCCCGGCCCACTTCATCCAGGAAATCACCTGCAAACACAAGGGGAATACCGTGATAACCGCACTGTTCAGTGGCGGTGTATCCAAAAACCCCTATCTCTCTTTCAAGTTTACCGGTGGCGCCAAGGGCGATGAAATCGAGTTAAGCTGGAGCGATAATAAAGGCGGCAGCGACAGCAAGGTCGCAAAGATCAAATAAGATCCACTCTGACCGCTTACGAAGCCGGCGAAGTCTTACAGCATCGCCGGCTTTTTCGTGCCCGCAAGAGAAGTGAAATGGTGGAATCGGCAGGGTCGGCGAGAGACGCCCGCCGTCACAATCAAGCCTGACTGTTGCGGTGCAGCATCACGATCAGATCGGCCTCCCCGCCACTGATCCCCAACTCATTGACCAGTTGCTCTGCGCTGGCCCCCTGCTGCACCAGGCGGATCGCCTCCGCATAGGGGGGATGATCGCCAGCCTTGTTGTGTTCAATGGTCTCCTGGCGCTCTTCTAGATCACGCCCGCGGCGCTCCAGCCGGATTACCCGCTTATCCACACCCACTGCACTGGAACAGAGCGCGCCAACAGACTGTTTGAGGGTCTCAACCTCACCTCTCAGGGATGATAATTCATTGCGGAAACGACGTCCGGTCACAAGCAACGCCACCCCCCCTACCAGAATGATCAGAAGGCACAAAACGACCGCAACAATTGCAATGCTGCTGTCAACCATCAAGCATACTCATCGATATGAGGCTTCCCATTATCATCCTGCTCATCGGACTGGCGCTTGGGTCGGCGATCTTTTCTCTCCTCGGGAGGTCTGGGCTTCTCCCGCTTCTCCGGTTTTTTCGCCGGAGTGATGGGATAGAGCGGATTTAACGGGTTCTGTTCACCAATTTCAGGCATGACGATGTCCCCCCCCTCTTACGCAGAACTATCTTTTCACTACCCGACACTATAGTGGCTCAAGGGGATGATTCAATGCGCTGGCCTGACGCCTCCAGGGGCCGGCATCAGAAGGCTTTGATCGCAGCCCACTCCTGATCGGTAAGGAGTTTGTTCAGATCGACCAGGATAAGCAGGCGGTTCTCCTGTGTTACTACCCCTTGAATGTAGCGCGAACTCTCCTCACTACCGATATTCGGTGCCGCATCAATCCCCGTCTCACGCAGTTCGACCACTTCGGCTACAGAATCGACCAGGATACCTACCACCTGTTTTTCCGACTCGATGATAATGATGCGGCTGGCATCATCCACCTCATGGGGGGGCAACCCAAAACGACTCCTCGTATCGATCACTGTTACCACATTGCCACGAAGGTTGATGATGCCAAGTACAAATGATGGTGCTCCAGGAACCGGGGCTATCTCGGAAACGCGGAGCACCTCCTGCACCTTCATCACATTGATGCCGTAGCTCTCATCCATCAGACGAAAGGTCACCAACTGAATCACTGCATCGTTGAATTCACTTTCTGCTGCCATTTCGTTCATTGCCTTACCTCACACCCATCGTTTCGATGAGTTGAATCTATAAATCTGCAAGATGCCAAACTGGAGGGCCGATCAACCATTGATCATGCCCACCAGCCCATCCACTTCCAACAGCACAACAAGTTGTTCAATTATCACGCCCGCCATCCAGACACGACGACTTGCCTCTCGGGCCCAACAAACATCGCCCCTGACCAGAGTTGTCGTTTCACAGACCCTGTCCACCACCAGGCCGATTCGCCCCTCATCCACCAGAAGCAGATAACCCTTTGAGCACTCTCCTACAGACCGCTCCGGCATGATCAGCTGTGCCGTATCGATAATTCCGACCAGTTCATCTCGTCTCATCAGCACACCGAGCATCCATTTCGGTTGCTTCGGAACAGCGGCACACTGGCCATCCCAGGCCGCGACTTCACTGAGACAAACCAGTGGCACAGCCAGTGAGACGTCCTCCACCTCAAACAGGAGTGTCTGAAACGGTGTTTTCGACCAATTCGGCGAAAACCGCAGCCCTTCTGATGGGCTGGGGACACCATCCAGCGCCTCGACTTCAACAGGCGATGGGGCTTGCAGCAGCTCATCCACCTCCGCCAGCAACATATCGAGGTAGCTGGTCAGGGCCAGATCTTTTTCAGCCAAACTGACAACTGGCTGTTCGTATTCAACCGACCTGATCATCTGGTACCGGTCCGGGAGAGCGGCTCCCCTTCACGCTGAAGTTCCTGCAGCAACTCCGTGTAGGCGGCAACACTGCGGCAATTAGGATCAAACATCGATGGCGGCATACCCACCCGGCTCGCCTCCCGCAAACGGGTGTCGACCGGGATCAGGCTCTGCCAGAGATGCTCCTTATATGTCTCACGCAACACCTTCAGGCTATCCACCGAAGCCCGCGTGCGTATGTCATACATGGTGGGCACAATAGTGTAGGGAAGCGGCGTGGCGCGTGCTTTCAGTACCATCCGCAGGGTATGCAGCATACGCTCCAGCCCTTTCAGGGCGAGAAACTCGGTCTGCACCGGAATGATCAAATGTTCACAGGCGGCGAGTGCATTGATCATCAGTATTCCCAGGATGGGAGGGCAATCGATCACCACATAATCATAGCGGTCGTGCAGGCGTGCCAATGCATTATTGAGCACCAGCCCCATGCCATCCAGCCTGCCCGCCTGACGGTCCAGGGTTGCAAGCACCATCGCAGCGGGGATCAGATCTAGCCCTTCGGTGCCGGTGTTATAGATCAGGCTGGCGGGGTCCACATCTCGCTTGTCCGCCACCGCCTTGAACAACGAGTAGACACTCTCATCGACCATCTCGGGATCGTAGCGAAAGTAGCTGGTCAACGAACCATGGGGATCGATATCGAGCATCAGGGTACGCATTCCCCAGTTGGCAAGCAGACCGGCGATGCTGACGGCGGTGGTGGTCTTACCCACCCCCCCCTTCTGGTTGGCGACCGTCCAGACTTTCACCGTCCTGTACCCAGCCTGCCGAACATCAGATCCGACTCCATGCCCTGACCGATGATCACCAGGGTCACGCGCCGATTTTTCTGCCGACCCGCTTCACTAGAGTTGTCCGCAATCGGATGGTATTCACCAAAGCCGATCGCCGCCAACCGCTTCGGCTCCACCCCCAAGCGGCTGATCAGATCCACCACCCTCGCTGCACGGGCCGCGGAGAGCGCCCAGTTCGACGGGAACTCATCAGTCCGGATCGGGCGATTGTCAGTATAGCCTTCAACCCAGACCCGGTTTGGTAGTACGCCAATAATCTTGCTGATATCCCTGAGCACTTTCAGCGCCACTCGCGACAGCTCTGCACTACCGCTGGGAAACAGCAGTTTGTTCTTCATATCCACCAGCACACGACCATCTTTGTAGTCGACATCGATCAACTCTGCTTCCACATAAGGGGCTAACATATCCCCGATCGCTGCGCTGAGATATTGCAATCGCTGGGCCTCGCTCACCCCTCCTTTCGCTTTGCCGCTCTCCGCCAGCAGGCTGCGATGCGGATTGACCGGCTCGCTGCCCGACTCCTCATAGGTGCCCGGGCCAAGTTTCACGTCAGTCTCGATCAGCGCGCTCTTCTGACCCACAGCATCGGCTTTGCCCTGATCCCGCTTCAACTCGCCTAACTGGATCGGCTCCAACGTGCGCCCCGCCTCTTTGAAGGCTTGGGAGAGAGTATTGGAGAGCACCCGATATTTGCCCTCATTTACCGATGAGAGCGAATACATGACCACAAAAAAGGCGAATAGCAGGGTAATGAAGTCGGCATAGGAGACGATCCACCGCTCGTGATGGACAGGCTCCTCTACTCTCTTGCGTCTGCTGCGTGCCATCGAATTATCTCATCAGAGAAAAGCTGTCAGTTTCATCTCGATATTGCGTGGGTTTTCACCCTCAGCAATCGCCACCACCCCTTCGATCACCATCTCCCTGTATTTGCTGTTGTAGGCAGCCAGAGTCTTGAGTTTTGCCGCAACCGGCAGCAACACCAGATTGGCCAGCCCAACACCGTAGATGGTGGCCACGAAGGCGGTAGCGATACCACTGCCAAGCTTGCTCGGGTCGGCCAGATTCTGCATCACATGGATCAGGCCCATCACCGCTCCAATAATGCCAATCGTCGGCGAGTAACCACCCATCCCCTCAAACACCTTGGCTGCCTGGAGATCGTGCAATTCTGTGGCATCCACCTCCATCTCCAGGATGGAACGAATCACCTCAGGCTCACCGCCATCGACCATCAGTTGCATACCTTTGCGCATGAAAGGATCAGGCTCCTCCTCTGCAACACGCTCCAATCCAAGCAGCCCCTCCTTGCGTGCAATATTGCTCCACGCCACCATTTTCCTGATGGTGGCGCTCATGTCGTTGTGACGCGTAAGAAACACCCGGCCGGTAAGGCGTATCGCATGGGAAAATACGTTCATTGGTGTCTGCAGCAGAATCGCACCGACGGTGCCTCCGATCACGATCACCATCGCTGGCCCATTCAGCAGGGCGTCGATGTGCCCCCCATCGAGCCAGTTACCACCGATAATCGCCATGAAGGCGATGATCAGGCCAACAAAACTGAGGATATCCGGTCTCATCTAGACCTCTCTTCAGCCCCACACTCCATCACGACATGCATACCAAGCAGCATGCCCACCTCAACACAACGATGGGCTTCGAAAGATGTGAGATATTTGGAGCGCAACACCATGTTCACTACCTGCCTCTCTCTCCAGATACATCAGTCCCGATACCCTGGTCTACCTGTCTGGCATGGCAGCAGCTTCAGAATTTTCTGGCGTACTTGCGCATCAGCCCGGGCATGTCGAGTATCAATGCGATCTTGCCATCACCCGTGATGGTGGCGCCGGCCATGCCTTCCATACCCTGCAGCATGGCGCCAAGTGGTTTGATCACCACCTCTTCCTGACCGATAAGCTCATCCACTACCAGCCCCACCTGAATATTGCCGATATTGACCACCACCACATGACCGAGCCCACGCTCCTTATCTCTTGGTGGGGCCGTGGGCACCAGCCACTCCCGTAGATAGAACAACGGCAGCGCACGCTCACGCACCATGATCGTGAGCTGACCATCCACCACATTGGTCCGTTTCAGATCCAGATTGAAGATCTCCACCACATTAGCCAACGGCAGAGCGAACGGCTGGGTACTGAGTATTACCATCAAGGTAGGCAGAATCGCCAGGGTCAGCGGCAACTTGATGGTGATCACGCTACCGCGCCCCAACTCTGAATCGATCTCCACTGAGCCGTTCATCTGCGCAATCCGCGTCTTCACCACATCCATCCCCACACCACGGCCGGAGACATCCGATATCTCGGTCTTGGTGGAAAACCCAGGCTGGAAGATCAGGTTGAAACACTCCCTATCATCGAGCCGGGAGGCGCTCTCCTGGTCCATCAGCCCCTTCTCCACCACCTTGCGGCGAAGCACATCGGGATCCATCCCGTGGCCATCATCGCTGATCGAGAGCAGGATGTGGTCACCCTCCTGTGCGGCTGCCAGCTGCACTGTGCCACGTCTCGGCTTACCCATGCGCTCCCGCTCTTCCGGCTGCTCAATACCGTGATCCACCGAGTTTCTTACCAGATGGACCAGCGGGTCGGCGAGCGCCTCCACCAGATTTTTATCCAGGTCGGTATCCTCGCCGACCATCTCCAGATCGATCTCCTTTTTCAGGCTGCGAGCCAGATCCCTGACCACTCTGGGAAAACGGCCAAACACCTTTTTGATCGGCTGCATGCGGGTCTTCATCACCGACAGCTGCAAATCCGAGGTCACTACATCAAGATTGCTCACCGCATTCGCCAGCTCTTCATCATTCAGCGTCGCCTTTAGTGTGGCCAGTCGATTGCGTACCAATACAAGCTCACCCACCATATTCATGATGTCATCCAGGCGTTGCGTATCGACGCGAACCGTGGTCTCCGCCTTGGCGGGTTTAGTCTTGGGGACTGCTGGCGCGGATCCGGGCTTTGTCTTTGGTACCGGCTCTGTTTTCTTAGATTCTGCAGCCTGTTGCGGCTTGGGGCTTGCCGCCTGCTGGGGCGCAGCATCTGTCTTCGGCACCACGGGTTGTTCCGGGCTGGCTGCGGTAGCCGCCGAAGCGCCGGCAAACTTCCCCTTGCCGTGCAGCTCGTCCAGCAGGGCTTCAAACTCCTCCTCGGTGATCTCATCAGCGCCGACAGAAACTGCCTGAGCGGAAGCGGGTGGCTTGAACTTGCCCTTGCCGTGCAGTTCATCGAGTAGATTGTCGAACTCCTGTTCGGTTATCGAATCTGACTCAGCTGCCGATTGTGCCTCACCGGGCACAGCGGCAGTGGGCATCCCGGTGAATTTACCTTTGCCGTGCAGTTCATCCAGCAGATTCTCAAACTCATCCTCAGTGATCTTGTCGTTGCCATTGGGTATGGCAGCGTGTGCGGGCTCCTGAATCGACTCAAGCAGCTCTTCGAATTCTGCATCGGAGAGTTCACCCTTCTTAGCTGTCGCGGGCGCCACACTCTCTGCAGGTGCAGCTGCCTGAACCTGGGAACTCTCTTCTCCGGAGGACTTGGCTTGAGCCCCGGCTTCAGCTTCGGGAACAGAAAAACTGTGCAGACTCTGGATCAGCGCCGGGGCTGCATGCTCTGGTTCGATGCCGTTCCGTACACTGTCAAACATCTCGTTGACAACATCCAGTGCGTTCAAGACCACATCCATCAGATTGGCATCGATGCTACGTTGCCCCTGGCGCAGCACGTTGAAAACATCCTCAGCCCGATGGCAGACTTCGACCAAGGCCTCGATACCGAGGAAGCCAGCACCTCCCTTGATGGTATGAAAACCACGAAATACCGCATTCAGCAAGTCATAGTCTTCCGGCCGCTGCTCCAGATCCACCAGCTGCTCGCTCAGCTGCTCCAGAATCTCTCCTGCCTCTACCAGGAAATCCTGCAGTATTTCATCATTTACATCGATCGCCATGCTTTGCTCCCGAAGCCCGCTGACACCTTCAAAAACTTTCCTAGTTCCACATGCAGGTGTGTCGGCAACTCAACGCAGAACTAAAATCCGAGGCTTGAAAGCAGGTCGTCCACCTCATCCTGACCGTTCACCACATCCCCTTGATCCACCCCAGGCACCACAGGCCCTTCAAGCTTCTCTGGTTGCTGTTCCCGTTTTACCTCCATCCGCTGGCCGGTAATCCGCACCAGCATCACCAGACGCTGCTCCAGATCCTGCACCAGATCGATCACCTTCTTGATGATCTGCCCGGTCAGATCCTGAAAGTCCTGCGCCATCAATACCTCTGAGATGTTTTCATGCAGGGCAGCGGCACTGCAGGCTGACTCTTTTAGAAAACCATCAAGCGCCAAGCTGAGTTCCTGAAATTCGTCCTTGTTCAGCTGTCGAGAACGGAATTTATCCCACTCTCCTGCCAGCTGTTTCGCCCGCCCTTCCATCTCAGCCACCAGCGGCAGGCTCTTCTCAACAGCCGTCAAAGTGCGGTCCGCCGATTGTTGCGTCATGGTAATGACATAGCTGAGACGCTCTTTGGCATCGGGGATGTCGATCTCGGTCAGCTCCGCCATACGTGCGTCCAGCAGAAAGCCGTTGATCGCTTCGTGCAGTTCGCGCGTCAGACGGCCAACCTCCTGAAACAGCTCGCTCTCTCTTCCCAGCGACAGCTCTGCGATGAGCTGCTCGGCCTCCTGATTTTTCCCTGCCTCAAGCATTTCGACCAAAGCACGTGCCGTCTCCAGACGAGCAGTACCAATATCCGGTGTTTCCTGCATCTGGTCTCTCCCGACTAGGGCCTGCTATACCGACAAAATGGACGCAAACGACACATTCGCCAACGCTAGCTGTCCCTGGAGTACATCAACCTTCGATACGTTCGAAGATTTTGTTGATCTTTTCTTCCAAAGTCGCTGCGGTAAATGGCTTAACCACATAGCCGTT
This sequence comes from endosymbiont of Ridgeia piscesae, assembly GCF_001443665.1. Lineage (NCBI taxonomy): Bacteria > Pseudomonadati > Pseudomonadota > Gammaproteobacteria > endosymbiont of Ridgeia piscesae. The sequence goes on from NZ_KQ557136.1 coordinate 39,064, forward strand.
GACCCCCGCCTGCGCTGCTTCGATGATCTGCTCTCGCTTCGATTCGGCAGTCACCATCAATACCGGCAAAGCGGCAAGCTTGGCATCGGCACGCACCGCTTTGAGAAGATCGATACCGGTCATGCCTGGCATGTTCCAGTCACTAACCAGGAAATCAAAGTTCCCGTTCTGCAGCATCGGTAACGCGGTGGTCCCGTCATCGGCCTCATGGGTATTGGTAAAGCCCAGATCCCGTAACAGGTTCTTGATGATGCGCCTCATGGTGGAGAAGTCGTCCACAATGAGAATCTTCATATTTTTATCCAAGGCAACCTCCCATCACTGTGTCGCCACTGTAAGACTGGAAGAAGTGCGTTGCAGCATTGACTTCCCCCCAAACCGTTCTGTTCCGACCATTGAGACTCACTCCTCTTCCACCAAAGTCAGCCACTCGCTCAGACGCGAACGCAAACGTAGCGTAGCCTGACTGTGGATCTGGCAGACCCGGGATTCACTCACACCAAGCACCTGGCCTATCTCTCTCAGATTGAGTTCGTCGTCGTAATACATGGAGATCACCAACCGTTCACGCTCCGGCAGACCGGCTATCGCCTCCGCCAGCGCATTCTTAAACGCATCTTTCTGCAGCCCTTCAAACGGCCCTTCATAGGTATTCTTGCCGGTGGCAGGGGTGATGTTGATCTCGCCAACCGCGGTCAGCTCATCCAGGCTAAAGACCCTCGAGCCGGTGGAATCCTTCAGGATCTGGTGATACTCCTTAAGTGACAGGTTGAGCGCCTCAGCCACTTCAACATCCCGGGCATCCCGCCCCTCTGCATTTTCGATCTCGCGCATTGCATCAGAGACCATGCGCGCCTTGCGGTGTACCGAGCGGGGCGTCCAGTCACTGCGACGGATCTCATCGATCATCGAGCCACGGATGCGAATCCCCGCATAGGTCTCAAAACTGGCACCCTGGGTGGGGTCGTAGTTGCGGCTCGCCTCCAGCAGCCCCAGCATGCCCGCCTGGATCAGATCATCTGCCTGCACATTCGGCGGCAGACGGCTCATCAGATGATAGGCGATGCGCTTCACCAGCCCCGCATGCCGGGTCACCAGATCATCGTGCCCCTGATCGTTCTGAATGGCCGTGTAACTCGCCAAGCCGTTCACCTTGCACTCTCCCCGTATTGACTTGAAAACTGGATCAGACGCTCAACAAAAAACTGCAGATCGCCACTAACCCCGGTGGGGAGCGGCCAAGTATCGGCCTTCTTCGCCAGATTCTTGAATGCCTGTGCAGCCTTTGAACGCGGGAAACTATCCACCACCGGCCGTTGAGCTTTGACCGCTTTACGTAGCTGTTCGTCATAAGGAATGCTGCCCATGTAGCTAAGCATCGCATCCAGATAACGGTCGGTGACCCGACACATCTTATTGTAGAGATCACGCCCCTCCTGCACCGTTCTCACCATGTTGGCGAGCACCCGAAAACGACTGACACCGTGTTCTCGGTTGAGCAGCTTGATGATGGCATAGGCATCGGTAATCGAGGCCGGCTCATCGCAGACCACCACCACCACCTCCTGCGCCGCACGACTAAAACTGACCACCTGGTCGGAGATCCCGGCAGCGGTATCGATCAGCAGTACATCGACATCGTTGGCCAACTCACTGAAAGCATTGATCAGACCGACATGCTGTGCGGTACTCAGTTCGGCCATCTTTTGCACACCGGAGGCCCCCGGCACCACCTTCATGCCGTGGGGGCCAGTCACCAGGATCTCCTCCAGGCGGCGCTCGCCGCGCATCACATGGGAGAGATCGAACTCGGGATGCAAACCGAGCATCACATCGATATTGGCCAGCCCGAGATCCGCATCCAGCAACATCACGCGCCGCCCCATCTCCGCCATCGCCACCCCCAGATTGACCGAGATATTAGTCTTGCCAACCCCACCCTTGCCGCCAGTCACGGCAATCACCCGCACCGGCTCGGGATTCACCATGCGGCGTAACCCGGCGGCTTGGTCTTCGATCTGATCAGACATGAGCATGTTCACCCGTTCCTCCAAATGCGAGAGCCAGGTAGGCCTCATCCAGCACCTCCCCTGCCTCCTGGGCGAGTTCAATGGCTTGACTGACAAGCGTGTGAGCCCTTGCCAGATGTAGATCCTCCGGCACCCGCTGCCCATCAGTGGTAAAGGCAAGCGGCAACCCGGCCTCGATCAGGGTACTGAACACCCCGCCCAGGGATGCCGCCTCATCCATCTTGGTTAACACCACCCCCACCGGATTGGCGACACGGAAGGCGTTCACCGCATGGTTCATCGCGGCACGCTGAGTGGTGGCGGAGAGGGTCAGCAGGGTCGTCACCGGATGGTTACCGGCGGTGATCAACGAAAGTCGTTCACTGAACTGCAGATCTCGCTGACTCATGCCCGCTGTATCGATTAGCACCAGTCGCTTGCCTGAGAAGGTGTGCAGCGCATCGCTCAATTCATCCGCGCTGGTGGCTGAACGCACCGGCACATTGAGGATCCGGCCATAGTTATGCAGCTGCTCCTGGGCACCAATGCGATAGCTGTCACAGGTGATCAGCGCCAGACTTCTGGAACCCTGGCGCAGACAGAAACGCGCCGCCAGTTTGGCGATACTGGTGGTCTTGCCCACCCCGGTCGGCCCCACCAGGGCAATCACGCCGCCCTGCTCCAACATATCCCCATCCATCACCGGCAGTTCGCCGATGAGGTGGAACATCGCCTGCCGCCAGGCCTGCTCCGGGCTCTCCGTTGCATCGACCCGCTCGGCCAGCTTGCGGCAGAGATCGGCACTCAGCCCCAACTCCATCAGTTGCCGCATCAGCTCCTGTTTCTGCGGTGATCGCTCCCCCAGGTCACGCCAGGTCAGCTCGGAGAGCTCCAGCTCCATCATCCGACGCAGCTCGGACATCTCACGGCGCATCTCCTGCAGCAGCGGATCCTGACTCCACTCCACCCGCTTGGCCGCAGGCTGACGCTGGCGACGCAGCTGATCGAGCTTCAGTGTCTGTGCCGGCGGCTCACGCCGCTCGCCGATATAGGGTTCATTTTTCGGCACTTCCGACTGTGGCGGCCTCAGGGGGCGAACATCCGCCATCGCCGGTGGCTCGGGCTCAGGCTCGGGCGTGAATGCCGCCTCGTCGTAGTCCATCGCCGCCACCAGCTCGACACCGCCATCCACCCGCTTATTGGAGAGGATCACCGCATCTGAACCGAGCGTCTCACGCACCTTGCGCAGGGCAGTTCGCATGTCGGGAGCAAAAAACCGCTTGATCTTCATCGTCCACAATCCTTCTGGACAGGCCGTCCATTCAAAGGAACGCTAGCCTTGTATGGCTTGCTCCCCTTTTCTGTCCCAGCCTGTCTGTTAGGTTTCCGCATGGTTTCCGCCGATAGTCGACACCACTTTCACCTGGTGGTTGTCCGGAATCTCGTTGTAGGAGAGGATGTGCATGCCCGGGGCCGCATGTTTGGCGAAGCGCGCCATCCAGGCGCGGATCGGTGCTGCCACCAACAAAATGCTCTCCATTCCTTCTGCCTCCATGCTGGAGCTGGTCTCGGCCAGCACCGTCTGTAGCCGCTCTGCCAAGCCAGGTTCAAACCCAGCTTGCCCCTCTTCCGAGGTCTGCAACGTCTGCTGCAATATCTGTTCCAGACCCGGCTCAAGCACCGCCACGGGAATTTCCGTATTAGAACCAATGAGTTGCTGGACGATACCTCGAGAGAGCGCAACCCTGACTGCCGCCGTCAAAATGACAGGATCCTGACTTCTTGGCGCCTGGTCCGCCAAGGTTTCGGCAATCGTGCGGATGTCGCGGATCGGAATATGTTCCGCCAGCAGGTTCTGCAGGATCTTCAGGATCTTCAGCACCACACTCAGGGAGAGCAGCTTGGGCACCAGATCCTCCACCAGCTTCGGCGCGGTCTTGCCGAGCGAGTCTAGCAACTGCTGCACCTCTTCATGACCCAACAACTCATGGGCCTGGTTGTGCAGGATCTCGCTCAGATGGGTCGCCACCACTGTGCTGGCATCGACCACCGTGTAGCCCAACGTCTGGGCATGGTCGCGCTGCTCATGGTCGATCCAGACCGCATCCAGACCAAAGGTGGGATCTTTGGTGGAGGTGCCCTGCAACTCACCAAACACCCGCCCAGGATTGATCGCCAGATCACGGTCGGGAAAGATCTCCGCTTCGGCGCTGATCACGCCGTTAATGGTGATGCGATAGGCGTTGGGCGAAAGGTCCAGATTGTCACGAATATGCACCGAGGGGATCAGGAAACCCATCTCCTGAGAGAGCTTGCGCCGCACCCCCTTGATACGATTCATCAGCTGCCCACCCTGGTTGCGATCGACCAGCGGAATCAGCCGGTAGCCCACCTCCAGGCCGATCACATCCACCGGCTGCACATCGTCCCAGGTCAGCTCGCGCTGCTCCGGCGACGGCTCCGAGGTGGCGGGCACCTGCACCTCCTCCGCCGCCTGCTGTTGGCGCTGGTGGAGCATCCAGGCACCACCACCCGCTGCGGCGGCGAACAGCAGAAAGACGAAGTTAGGCATACCGGGGATGATCCCCATCAGCAACAGTACCGAGGCCGCTACCGCCAATGCCCTGGGCGAGGCGAACAGCTGAGTGATGATCTGCCCGCCCACATCCTCGCTGCTGGCGACCCGAGTGACGATGATCGCCGCCGAGGTCGAAAGCAGTAGTGAGGGGATCTGTGCCACCAGACCATCACCGATGGTCAGCAACACATAGTTTTGCAGCGCCGTGGAGAAATCGAGGCCGTGCTGCGCCATGCCGATGGCGAGACCACCGATGATATTGATGAAGAGGATCAGGATGCCGGCGATGGCGTCACCCCGCACAAACTTGCTAGCGCCATCCATCGAGCCGTAGAACTCCGACTCCGACGAGATCTCGATGCGCCGTGCGCGCGCCTCATCCTGATCGATCAGCCCAGAGTTGAGATCGGCATCGATCGCCATCTGCTTGCCCGGCATCGCATCCAGGGTGAAGCGGGCGCTCACTTCCGCGACCCGACCGGCGCCCTTGGTGACCACCACGAAGTTGATGATCACCAGGATCAGGAAGACCACCAGACCCACCGCATAGTTGCCGCCGATGACAAACGCGCCGAACGCCTCGATCACCTTGCCGGCCGCATCACCGCCATGATGTCCTTCCAGCAACACCACCCGGGTCGAGGCAACGTTCAGCGCCAGTCGCAGCAGGGTGGCGATCAGCAGCAGGCTGGGAAACACCGCAAACTCCAGCGGCCGGCGAGTGTAGACCACCACCAGCAGCACCACCAGCGAGAGGGCAATATTGAAGCTGAAGAAGAGGTCGAGCAGGAACGGCGGCAGCGGGATCACCACCATCGACAGCAGCATCACCACCACCAGCGGGGCACCCAGACCGCGGGCTCCCACCTGCTTCACATTATCGAGAATCGCTGTTGCGTCCATCATATCAACCTGAAATAGGGCAGCCCATGACCGTCACATCCATACATTGCCAGCACCGCATGTCGGGTACGGCCCGACCTATTTGTCCTCCACGCATCAGTCGTGCCGAAGATCTTCCGGCACCGGCAGATCCTCCGGCACCTCGGGCGGCTCACCACCAAATTCGTCATAGGCCTTCAGCTGAAACACGTAGGCGAGCAGCTTGGCGACCGCCAGATAGAGCCCGGCGGGAATCGACTCGTTCAGCTCGGTGCTGAAGTAGATGGCGCGGGCCAACATCGGCGACTCGATGATCGGCACCTGCGACTCCCCGGCCACCTGGCGGATGTTTGACGCCACCAGTTCGCTGCCCTTGGCCACCAACTTTGGCGCCTGCATGCGATCCTGGTCGTAGCGCAGCGCCACTGCATAGTGGGTCGGGTTGGTCACCACCACATCCGCCTTCGGCACCTCCTCCATCATGCGCCGCTGCGCCATCTCTCGCTGCAGGCTGCGGATCCGGTTCTTCACCTCGGGGCGACCCTCGGTCTCCTTCATCTCATCGCGCACCTCCTGGCGGGTCATCTTCAACTGCCGGGTGTGATCCCAGAGCTGAAACGGCACGTCGATGGCGGCGATCAGGATCAGGGTCGAGGCGAGCAGGATCACCGACCAGCCGACCAGACTACTGATCAGATCGAAGCCCTGGTGCAGGTCCATTTCGTGCAGCTGCAGGTAGTTCTCCAGAGTGTTCCACAACAGCAAAACAGTCAGCCCGCCGATCAGCACAAACTTGGCGATCGCCTTCACCACCTCGATCAGCGCCTTGGCGGAGAACATCCGCTTGATGCCCTTCAGCGGACTCAACTTGCTCAGCTTCGGCATCAGGTTTTCACTGCTGACCGCCAACCCACCCAGTACCACCGAACTGGCCACCGCCAGCACGACCATTACCAGGAAGTAGGGAAGCAGCATCATGAAGGCGCTCTGCAGACTCTCCGTCAGGCGCACCAGCATGCTGCTGACATCGAAGATCTCCTGCCGACTGATGGTGAAGCCGCTGCTCATGATGTCACGCAGCTCCTTCGCGAAGTGACCGCTCATCATCACCAGAGTAATCACCCCACCGAGGGTCACCGCCATGGTGTTGAGCTCCCGTGAGCGCGGCACCTGCCCCTTGCGCCGCGAGTCGCTCATGCGTTTCGCTGTCGGTTGTTCTGTTTTTTCCTGGCCGTCCTTATTTTCGGCCATAGTTCACCTCGTTACGGCCAGCAGCCGCATTACCAGTTGGAAGCCCTCCTCCAAAATATTGGCGAAGACACTCAGTACATTCGGCAGGGTCACCCAGACCAGTGCGAAACCAAACAGTATGGTGATCGGGAAACCCACGGAGAAGATGTTGAGTTGGGGCGCGGCGCGCATCACCACGCCCATGCCGATGTTAACCATCAACATCGCGCTGACCATCGGCAGTGCGATCAGCAGGCCGCCGGCGAACATCCGACTGGTCCAGGCGACGATCTCACGGAAGCCGTTGCGGTTGATGCCGTCCAGCGCCACCGGCAAAGTCTGAAAGCTGTCCACCAGCAGTTCGATCAGCAGCAGATGGCCACCGAGAAAGAGAAAGATGAAGCTCGCCAGGATCAGGTAGTACTGGGCCAGCACCGGCACCTGCACACCGTTTTGCGGATCGACCATGGAGGCGAAACCGAGCCCCATGCTGTAGGCCATCACCTGGCCACCGAACACTAGCGCGGCAAACACCATCTGCAGCAGGAAGCCCATCACTACACCGACCAGGATCTGCTGCAGCATGATGATAAAACCAGGGTAACCGATCACATCGATGCTCGGCATCGGCGGCAGGGTCGGCGCCACCACCCAAGTGATGAACACCGCCAGAGCGAGCCGAAATCGCACCGGCACCTGGCGTGAGCTGAACACCGGCGCCGCCATCAACATGGCGCCGATGCGTAGCAGCGGCCAGAGCCAGGCCCCAATCCAGGCATCCAATTGCGCTTCGCTAAATGACATCGCTCTACCCAACCTCAAGCATCGCCGGCCATCACATGGCCACCACTGCCGGAAAAAATCCCACCCTCCCTGGCAGGTGCGCAGACGCCGCAGCGACTGCACATGCACTCATAAGCCTCCCACCCCCATTGAGATCAGTTCCGGGATGCTCTCGATCAAGGTGCGGGCAAAATCGGTCATGGTGCGCAACATCCAGGGCCCGGCAACCATCAGCACCATACCCACCACCGCCAGTTTGGGGATGAAGGTAAGGGTCATCTCGTTGATCTGGGTCGCTGCCTGGAAGGTGGCGACGATCAACCCGACCGCCAACGCTGGCAGCAACACCACCGCGATGATCGAGCCGATTACCTGCATTGTCTGCTGGCCGATAGTGATGACGGTATCCGGATCCATACTCTGCCTCCGCTAGACCTGAAAACTGCTCGCCAGGGTGCCAAACACCAGCGCCCAGCCATCGATCAGCACAAACAGCATGATCTTGAACGGCAGCGAGATGATCATCGGCGAGAGCATCATCATGCCCATCGACATCAGCACGCTGGCCACCACCACATCGATGACCAAAAACGGAATGAAGAGCAGGAAGCCGATCTGGAAGCCGGTCTTCAGCTCGCTGGTGGCAAAGGCCGGCAGCAGCAGTGAAAATGGCACATCCGCCGGACTCTGCAGTTCGCCGTAGTTGCCGATACGGGCAAACATCGCCAGATCGTCCTCACGAGTCTGCGCCAGCATGAACTCCCGCACCGGCTGGGCCGCCGCCTGCAGCGCAGGCATCGTAGTCAGCCGATCCTCCAGGTAGGGCTGGATCGCCACTGTATTCACCTCTTTGAAGACCGGCATCATGATGAAGATGGTAAGAAACAGTGCGATGCCGACCAGGATCTGGTTGTTGGGGGTGCTCTGTGTGCCCAGCGCCTGACGCAGGATCGCCAGCACGATAATGATGCGGGCGAACGAGGTCATCATCATCAACGCGCCGGGGATCAGGCTCAGCGCCGTCATGAAGAGCAGCACCTGGATGCTCAGGGTATAGGTCTGCACCCCACCGGCATCCTGGGTCACGGTCACCGCCTCCACCCCGGGGGCCGCCTGCAGGCCGAGGCTCAAGAGTAGTCCGATCAGCAATACTCCGGCCCTCATCACGACTGCTCCTCCACCGCCTTACTCAATTCTTTCTCGAAGGGTTGCCCGCCCTTCTCCCCACTACTCGAAAGCAGATGTAGTCTCTCCACCCGCCCCGGCGCGACGCCAAGCAGCAATCGCACCCCTTCCACCTCGACCACCACTACCCGCTCCCGCGGGCCCAGCGAGGCACCGCCTACCACCCGCACCAGCCCCTTGCTGCCGCTGGGCAGCTGGCCGTAGCGTTTCAACAGCCAGGCTGCACCAAAGATCAACAACAGCACCAGCAACAGACCACCGGCGGTCTCCAGCAGTTGTGTCGCAGACATCGGCTCAAGCATCGCGCCGCCCACCTTGCCGCCCGGGGCCTCCGCCGCCGTCGCCAGCAGGCTGCATAAAAATAGAGGGATTGCGCTGAGGCGGATCATTAGAGGGCCCCTAGCTAAGCCGCTTGACCCGCTCGGCAGGGCTGATGATGTCGGTCAGACGCAGGCCAAACTTTTCATTCACCACCACCACCTCGCCTTGGGCGATCAGAGTACCGTTGACCAGCACATCCATCGGCTCGCCGGCGAGCCGGTCGAGCTCCACCACCGAGCCCTGATTGAGCTGGAGCAGATTGCGGATGTTGATTTTGGTGCGACCGATCTCCATCGAGATGATCACCGGCACATCAAGAATCGCATCCAGGCTGACTGTTTCGGCATCAGCCTCATCCTCCGCGTCATTCACCGCCGGCAGATTTGCACCGCCTTCACTGCCACTCTGCTCTTCCAGAGCCTCGGCCCACTCGTCGCCGACCACTTCAGCACCCTGCTCGCTATTTTCTGTATCACTCATGCTTCAAGTCCTGTCTCTATTCCGCTGCGGATCCGGCTGCAGAATCCGCTTCATACTCAAGATATTCGTGCAGCGCCTCCTGCCGTTTCGGTTTGATCCACTTCGAGATGCGCACCGAATAGTTGCCATCGGAGACCCCCAGCTTGCCGCGGAAGACCGGCACCTCGGCAGCGGTCACCTCCACCTCCTCTGGCAGCTCAATCGGGATGATGTCCCCCTTGTCCAGCTTCGACAGCTCACGTAGGGTCACGCTGGTCTCGGTGAGGATGCTTTTGAGCTCGATCTTGGCACCGAGGATCTCCTCGCGCAGGGAGCGCTCCCAGCGCTCATCCCGCTCACCCCGGTCGCTCTGCACACCCGCATCGAGCAGCTCACGGATCGGCTCCAGCATCGAATAGGGCAGGCAGATGTGGAAATCACCGCCGCTGTTCTCCAGGTCGATATGGAAGCTGGTCACCACTACCACCTCGGAGGGGCTGACGATATTGGCAAACTGTGGGTTGACCTCGGAGCTGTCGTACTCGAACTCCACATGAAACACCGGCTTCCAGGCCCCCTGCAGATCACCGAACGCCTGCTTCAGCAGCAGCTGGATCACCCGCAGCTCGGTGGGGGTGAAGTCGCGTCCCTCAACCTTGGTGTGGAAGCGCCCGGTGCCACCGAAGTAGTTGTCCACCACCGCAAACACCAGCTTGGGGTCGATCACGATCAAGGCTTTGCCACGCAGCGGACGCATGCGCACAATGTTCAGGCTGGTCGGCACAAACAGACTGTGGACGAACTCGGAGAACTTCTGCATCTGCACCCCGGAGACCGAGATATCTGCGGAGCGGCGCAGCATATTGAAAAGACTGGTGCGGAAGTGGCGGGCAAAACGCTCGTTGATCATCTCCAGGGTCGGAAGACGCCCACGCACGATCCTGTCTTGACTGGCGAAGTCGTAACTCGAGATCCCCCCAGCATCCACCTCGACCTCGGCCTCGGTGCTGACATCGCCGCTGTCGACGCCATGTAGCAGAGCATCGATCTCTTCTTGTGAGAGCAGATCGTTGGTACTCATCAGATCACTGCATCACAAAGTTGGTGAAATAGAGGGCCTCGACCTCGCCCGGTCCATCCAGCTCCTTGACGATGCCGTTGAGCTTGTCGAGCATCTCCTGCTGCAGCGCTTCCTTCGCCTCACGGTTCTTCAGCACCTTGCCATCCTTCGCTCCGAGCAGGTCGAGAAAGTGGTGGCGAATCATCGGGTCGTTATGCTTGAGAAACTCGACCATCTGGTCGCTGCGCACCCGCACGGTCACGCCGACCTGTATCAGGCTCGGCTTGCCCGGAAGATTGACGACAAACACCGGATCGAGGGCGTGATACTGCGGCGGCCCCTTCTCGACCTCCGCTGCAGGCCCCTCCTCCTTGGCCTGTTCCTGCTCCTGCGCCACCTCTTCCTCTGTCGGCGCCTCATCGCCCATCAGCAGAAAATAGGCCGCCGCACCACCACCCAACAGCAATACCGCCGCCACCGCGATGATGATGATCAGCTTCTTCTTGCCGGGCTTCTCATCGCCCAGCTCCAGATCCTCTTTTGCCGCATCTTTGGCCATTGCCCACTCCCCAAGATTGTTTCGACAATCCAGATGCAAAATGAGTGCCAGCAGAGAATTAGTGGATTTGTCATGGAGTTAGACGAAGCATGGCAGCCAATGCCGGTTTATTGACAAGAGATGAGTGGACGACCGGCAAAATAACGGCAGGGTAAGGGAGTCGATGAGATGGCCTCCCCTCACTTCCTAATCGGCGTCACAATGCACCATGATGGAAGCGTGCTAAGCATCAACAAAAGCGAGAGACAATTATCTCATCGACCCTCTTGATCAACGCTCGTGCCCGAATCCCTACTTCATCTCTGGGAATGGACATCCTATACCTCATCATCCACACTGGGCGGTTGTGAGTCTCGAGAACTGCGTGCCACGCCATGCCGCTAGCTCATAACATCAGTCAAAGTAAGGGATGCCCAGCCGAGCAGTCGACATTATGACCAACGATCCTTCCTTACGCGTTTCCACTAAACGCCGCCGTATCTTGGGCCTCGCCGCAGCGATACTCTGGACCCTCGCGCTCGGTGGGACCCTGGCCTGGAACCTGTGGCAGCAGGGGGGGGTTCTGTTGGACGAAGGGCGCAATCAGGCGCGAGCGGCACTGGAAACCCAGGCCGCCATGCGCTATTTCGTAACCCATGTCGGTGGGATCTACGTACCCGTGGCCAAGGGGGTGGAGCCCAACCCCTTCCTCGCCCACCTCTCCTACCGGGACATCCCTGGTCCAAATAGCGGAACACTCACCCTGGTGAACTCCTCCTACCTGATCAGGTTGGTAGACGAGATGACGCCGGGCCGTGACCGGGTGCGGGTGCGGGCCGTCGCCATCGATCCCCTATCCGAAAAAAACGCCCCAGACACCTGGGAGCGAGAGGCCCTGCATCGCATTCGCTCCGGAGCATCGGAGTGGGGGGAGATGGTGATCGAGGAGGGCAAACGTTGGTGGCGCGAACTGCGACCACGCATCGCCTCGGCAGAGTGCCTGGACTGCCATCGGGGACAGGGCGTGAAGACCGGCGAAATCCTCGGTGGACTCTCGGTGAGGGTTCCCCTGGACCCCTTGCAGGCAATCATGGCCCGACAGCGCATGGGCGTCTGGCTGGGTTATGGCCTGATCTGGTTCCTCGGGCTGGGGGGAGGCATCTGGGGCTACGTCCTGACCGGGCGATGGGCACGGCAGCGTGTGGCCATGGAGGGCAAACTGAAGCGCGAACTGGACAATGAGCGCACCTTGGGCGATATCCTCGAGATCTCCCTCGCGGAGATGCCCTTCGAATCGCGTCTGCACCGCATCCTGGAGGTGACCACACGTAGCTCCCTGGCCGACCTGGAGCCCAGGGGGGCGGTGTTCCTGGCGGATCCCGAGACTGAGAGCCTGCACATGGCTGCACAGGTAGGGCTGGCCCCCGTCTTGCTCGATGCCTGCGCCCAGATCTCCTTCGGCCACTGCCTCTGCGGGCGGGCCGCTAGCACGCGCGAGCTGGTGTTCGCAGGTTGCGTGGACGAGCGCCACGAGACCCGTTATCCCAACATGACTGCCCACGGCCACTACTGCATGCCCATCCACAGCGGCGAACGCCTGCTTGGCGTATTTACTCTCTATATCGCCGAGGGTCATGTCCGGGACCAGCAGGAGCAGCTCTTCCTAACCTCGGTGGCCGACATCCTCGGCAATCTGATTGAGCGCCACCTCGCCCGCCAGAGTCTGGAGCACCAGGCCTTTTACGATGAGCTGACCGGCCTGCCCAACCGTAGCCTGTTCCTGGATCGCCTGCGCCATCATTTGGGGGGGGGGCGAGGTCAAGGGGAGGTCCTTTCGGCGGTGATGTTTCTCGACCTGGATCGCTTCAAAACCATCAATGATGCCTTGGGGCATGATCATGGGGACCGGTTGCTGAGCGAGGCGGCGCGACGCATTGCAGGCTGCGTCCGTCCCCAGGACACCGTGGCGCGCCTAGGAGGGGACGAGTTCACAGTGTTGCTGGAAGAGGTCGCTAACCCAGCCACCGTCACCCATATCGCCGAGCGTATCCACCGTGCCTTGGAAGAGTCGTTTAATCTTGATGGACGCAGGGTGACCACCTCCACCAGCATCGGTATCGCCTTCACCGATACCCTGGAGCTAAGCCCCGATGGCCTGCTGCGCGACGCCGACACCGCGATGTACCAGGCCAAAGCCGAGGGCACGGGGCGTACCGTGATCTTTGATGTGGGGATGCACAGTGCCGCACAGCAAGTCCTGACCTTGGAGCAGGACCTGCGGGCCGCCGTCGTCGAGGGCCAGATCGAGGCCTGGTACCAACCCATCGTGGACTTGACCGGCGGGACCATCCACGGCTTCGAGGTACTGGCACGCTGGCGCCACCCCGAGCGAGGCATAATCTCCCTGGGGGAATTCATTCCCGCCGCGGAAGAGGCCGGGATAGTGCGCGACATCGACCGCCACATGCTGGAGCAGGCCTGCGCGGCCCTAGTGGACTGGCGCAGCCGCTTTGCCGCAGAAACCATGGATAGTCTCCATCTGGCGGTGAACCTCTCCTGCAAGCATTTTGCCCAAGGTGATTTCATGGACTGTCTGTTGTCTACCACTAAGGCGGCCGGAGTGAGGCCGGAGCAGATTCGCCTAGAGATCACTGAGAGCCTACTGCTGCGCGACCCCGAATCCGCGGGGCAGGTGCTGAATCGCCTGCGCGGGATGGGCTTCAAGGTCGCTCTGGACGACTTTGGAACCGGTTATTCCTCACTGGCCTATCTCCACCGCCTGCCAGCCCAGGTGCTCAAGATCGACCGCAGTTTCGTCGCCGGTTTCCTGAATGACACCGCCCAGTCCGCACTGGTGGCGAGCATTATCCGCATCGCCCATGGGTTCCAAATGGAGGTGGTGGCCGAGGGTATCGAAACCGAGGCCCAGACCCAGGCCCTAGCCGCCATGGGCTGTCAGTTGGGACAGGGGTTCTACTATTCGCACCCGGTACCCCGGGAGGAAGTCGATGAGTTGCTGCAGGCCTGCAAATTACCACTGTTCACCACTGGGTGATGTCCCCGCCAGCTCCGCTGCGGATTCCTCGGAGGGAAGCGGGATGATCTCTCCCTTGTCCAGCCTCGACAGCTCATGCGGGGTCAAGCTGGCCTCGGTAAGAATGCTTAAGGTACGCCACACCGCAGAGCGGTGTGACGAGGATAATCGGACCCTCGTAGGTGCGGCTTTAGCCGGACAAACAAGTGCGGCTGAAGCCGCACCTACAGGTGATTGGCTGGCGGTAGGCATCAGTTGGGATTTGTTCCTCACCCCAACCTACATCTCTGGTGATGCCCGCCGCCGATTTGTGCGAAAATCGTCGCCTGTCCTTTCTCTTTTCTGGAATCCAAGACCGAGACCATGGCCCAATACATCTACACCATGAACCGGGTGGGCAAGATCGTCCCACCCAAGCGCGAGATCCTGCGCGATATCTCCCTCTCCTTCTTTCCTGGCGCCAAGATCGGCGTACTCGGTCTCAACGGTTCGGGCAAATCAACCCTGCTGCGGATCATGGCCGGGATCGATAGCGACATCGAGGGAGAGGCACGCCCCCAGCCAGGCACCCGGATCGGCTATCTGCCACAAGAACCTCAGCTCGACGAGAGCAAAGATGTGCGCGGTAACCTGGAGGATGCGCTGGGTGAGGTAAAACAGGCACTGACCCGGCTCGATGCAGTCTACGCCGCCTACGCCGAACCTGATGCCGATTTCGACGCCCTGGCCAAAGAACAGGCGGAGCTGGAGAACATCATCCAGGCCAGCGACGGCCACAACATCGATCGCCAACTAGAGATCGCCGCCGATGCGTTACGACTGCCGCCATGGGAGGCCGACGTGCGCACCCTCTCCGGCGGCGAGCGGCGCCGGGTGGCACTGTGCAAGCTGCTGCTGGAGAAGCCCGACATGCTGCTGCTGGACGAGCCGACCAACCATCTCGACGCCGAGTCGGTGGCCTGGTTGGAGCGCTTCCTGCACGAATACAGCGGCACCGTGGTAGCGGTGACCCATGACCGCTACTTCCTCGACAACGTGGCGGGCTGGATCCTGGAGTTGGACCGGGGCTACGGCATCCCCTGGGAGGGCAACTACTCCTCCTGGCTGGGGCAGAAGGAGGCGCGCCTGGAGCAGGAGCAGAAGAGCGAGGTGGCCCGGGTCAAGAGCATGAAACACGAGCTGGAGTGGGTGCGCTCCAACCCCAAGGGGCGCCACGCCAAGAGCAAGGCACGTCTGGCACGCTTCGAGGAGTTGCAGAGCCAAGAGTTCCAGGCCCGCAACGAAACCAACGAGATCTACATCCCGCCCGGCGAGCGCCTCGGCGAGCTGGTGATCGAGGCCAACCAGCTGAAGAAGGCCTACGGCGACCGAGTACTCTACGATGAGCTTAGCTTCAATCTGCCGCGGGGCGGCATCGTCGGCATCATCGGCCCCAACGGCGCCGGCAAAACCACCCTGTTCCGCATGCTCACCGGCGAGGAGCAGCCCGACGGCGGCGAACTGCGTATCGGCCCGAGTGTCGAGATCGCCTACGTTGATCAATCCCGCGACGCCCTGGACGGCAGCAAGACCGCCTGGGAAGAGATCTCCGACGGCCGCGACATCATCACCGTCGGGCGCTATGAGTTCAACTCCAGGGCCTGGCTGAGCCGCTTCAATTTCAGGGGCAGCGATCAGCAGAAGCGGGTCGGCGACCTCTCCGGCGGTGAGCGCAACCGACTGCACCTGGCGAAGCTGCTGCAGCGCGGCGGCAACCTGCTGCTGCTCGACGAGCCCACCAACGACCTCGACGTGGAGACCCTGCGCGCCCTGGAAGAGGCGCTGCTCGCCTTCCCCGGCTGCGTGGTGGTGATCAGCCATGACCGTTGGTTCCTCGACCGCATCGCCACCCACATCCTCGCCTTCGAAGATGAGGGTCAGACGGTCTGGTTTGAGGGCAACTTCCAGGACTACGAGGAGGATAAGAAGCGCCGCCTCGGAGAAGCAGCAATCGAGCCGCACCGAATCAAATACAAACGGCTCTCAGGATGAGATCGGACCGCAGCGTCTCGCACCTGGGCCGGGGCCAGAAGCCCCGCCCGGTGCGGAGGATACCCCCTTGTCGATACAGCATCATCTGAGGCAGCAGCCGAGTTTTCAATTCGTCATCCTCACCCTACTGATGCTCGCCTCAATGCTCAGTTACTACGTCTGGCATGAGCACCAAGAGCACCATGCCCACCGCCAAAAGCTCGCGCAACAGGCGGTCCGCAGTGGCGCTCGTGAGATCACCCTGCAACTGCGTAACTTCCATGCCAACCTGGCCCTGTTTGTCCAGCAGGAGGGAACCCTGCTGGCCGAAGTTGCCGAAACACACGCCAACGACCAACAGCACCAACGCCTGCACAAACGACTGCAACTGCAATTTCCCGACATGGAGAGCTTTCTGCTTACCAACAGCGCAGGCAAACCACTCTCCGGTAACAGCGATGGCCTTCTCGATGATCAACACACCTACACTCTGAAGCAGTTTACCCTGGGACGTCAGCAACCGATCCTGCTACTACAAGATGGCGACCGTTACAACTTCGAGATCATGGTGCCCTGGCACCGTTCAGGCGCAGGCAGCGGTGTGCTTACCGTACGTTTCCTCTGCCGCCCGATCTGCCGCATCATCAACAACGAACAGCTGACTGACTATCAGCTGCAGCTGCTACCACCAGCCTCGCCGCTGGAGGCCGGCAATGGCGGTGCCCCGGACCCGGTGCCGGCGCTCCACAGCACCATCCCAGACATCGGCTGGCGCATTGTCGCCCAACCCCGGCCCGATCTGACACCACTCGACAGGAGCGCCGGCCAGGCACTGCTGCTGTTTATGTTCAGCAGCATCCTGAGCCTGCTGCTCTATCGGCGCTGGATGATCCTAGAGCGCCAGCGCAGCCACACAGAGCAACGTTACCGCAACCTGCTCGAGACCTCTGAAGACCTGATCTGGTCGATCGACCGCAAGGGCTACCTCACCCAGATCAACGACTCCGCCTGGCCGATCCTTGGCTTGAACGCAGAAGAGATGATCGGCCGCCCACTGCTAGAATTCGTCCCCGACGATGAGCTGCAAAACCAGTTCAAGGCGCTGCGCAACCTGCTCAGCGGCCACGCCTGGAAAAACCATATCACCCGGCTGGCCTCCAGCGACGGGCGCGATATCCACATGCGCTTCAACGCGCTGCCAATCTTCAGTCCGAAGGGCGAGATCGAGGGCGCCACCGGCACCGCCACCAACATCACCGAACAGATCAACGCGCTTGATGTGCTGCGTGAGAAAGAGCAGCGATACCGGCAGATGTTTGAGACCAACCAGGCGATCAAGCTGATCCTCGATGCCACCTGCGGCGACATTATCGAGGCCAACAGCGCCGCCAGCCGCTTCTACGGATACCCCGAAGAGACACTCCGTTCACTCGGCTTCCATGACCTCAACCAGGCAGAACCGCTGCGACTGGGCCAGCTGCTCGGCGCGATTCGACAGGGCCAGCTGACCACCTTCCAAGAGACCCATCGCCTCGCCTCCGGCCGAGAACGGGAGGTGGAGATCCAGGCCGGTCCAGTCACCACCGGCGACACTGAGCTGATCTATCTGATCATTAACGACGTGACCGAGCGGGAACAGTCACTAAAGGCGTTGCGCGACAACGAGCAGAAGCTGCAGAGCCTGGTGGAGGCGGCCACCGAGGGCATCGCCATGCTCGATGATGACGGTCTGGTGCAGCTCTTCAACCCGGCCGCAGAGATGATGTTTGGCCGGCTCGAGGAGGATCTGATCGGGGTCGGTTTCGAGCAGTTGTTCGAGGCCAGTGCACCACCCGGCGAGCAGCACGCCCTCGCCTGGTATCTGGCGAACTGGGGCTTCTCCGAGGACGGCGGGATCCGCGAGCTGATCGGCTATCGCAGCAACGGCGACGAGTTCCCGTTGCGTCTCTCCCTCAGCCCCTTCGAGCTGGATCAGCGCCCCCACTATCTGCTGCTGATGCAAGATCTCTCCGAATCCCGCGAGGCGGAACAGCGGCTCGCCTATCTGGCGCAGCACGATGTGCTCACCGGGCTGCTCAACCGCGCCGAGCTGGAGCGCCGCCTGGCGGTGCTGCTGAGCACGCCGGCCAGCCCCCGTCCCCATCATGTGGTCTGTTTTATGGACATCGACCAGTTCAAGCTGGTCAACGACACTGGCGGCCATGATGCGGGAGACGAGTTGCTGCGCCAGCTGGCGATCCTTATCAAGTCGCAGCTGAAGGGATTTGATCTGCTGGGGCGGGTCGGCGGCGACGAGTTTGGCGTGATCCTCACCGACTGTTCGGTAGAGCGGGCTGAGTCGATCAGCAGCAATCTGCTACAGACCATTCGCAGTTTTTTCTTCTCCTGGCAGGAGCGCTCCTACGATGTCGCAGTCAGCATCGGCCTGTTCGGTTTCAAGCCTGGCGATGAGAGCACCTCAAGCATCCTCAGCAGCGCCAATGTGGCCTGCCAGATGGCCAAGGAGCAGGGCCGCAACCGGCTCCATATCTACCACACTGGCGATACCGCGCTGGTCCGCCACCACGGCGACATGCACCTGGTGGCCGGCATCAATCAGGCGCTACAGGAGGGGCGTTTCCATCTCTATGTGCAGCCGATCGTGCCGGTCAACGGTGCCGATGAGCGCCACTATGAGGTGCTGGTGAGGATGATCGACGAGGCGGGGGATACGGTAGTCCCCGATCATTTCATCCCTGCCGCCGAGCGTTACATCCTGATGCCGGCGATCGACCGCTGGATCATCAGCGAACTCTTCACTACCCAGGGAGAAACCCTGCGTCAATGGGCCGAGGTGAATCAACAAACAGGAGAGTTTCTGTTCGCCATCAACCTCTCCGGCACCTCCCTCTCGGACGACGGCTTTCTCAACTATCTGGAGCGACTCTTCGACGAGTGGCGGATCCCGTTTCGCAGCATCTGTTTCGAGATCACCGAGACCGCGGCGGTGGCCAATCTGGAACACGTCAAGGTAATGATCAAACGTCTGAAATCTTTCGGCTGCCGCTTCGCCCTGGACGACTTCGGCACTGGGCTCTCCTCCTACAGTTACCTCAAGGAACTACCGGTGGACTATCTGAAAATCGACGGCAGTTTCGTGCGCAACATGGCCACCGACCCGGTGGACTATGCGATGGTGGAGTCGATCAACCAGATCGGCCATATCCTGGGGCTGGAGACGATCGCCGAGTGGGCCGAGGATCAGACTATTCTGAATCAGCTGCGGGTGCTAAATGTCGACTATGCGCAGGGTTATGGGGTTGGGGAGCCGATGCCGCTGAAGGAGTTCCGGCTATAGCCACAGCGTAGAAGCGCCACAAGCGGCGCTTCTACGGAGGCCAGTTATTCGGCGCCGATCTGCTTCATCAGGCCGAAGCTCTTGATGAAGGGGCCCGCCATGCGCGGATCCTTGAGCATGCCTTTGAAGTCGCCCTGCAGGAACTTCAGCTTGCCCATGGCGAAGGCGGTGCCCATACCGGCCATGCCGATACCCTTCTCCACCCACTTCATCCAGTCAGCGCGGCTGGCGCGCATGTCCCAATCCATCGTCTCGCCAGCGTAGTCACCGGCACTCACACACTCGCCGTTCACCACCACAAACACGCCACGGGGCTTTTCTTCGTCTTTGAAGCCACAGGTGATGGTGGAGTTGAAACCGATCTCGGCCAGCTTGTCTTTGACCTCTGGATCAGCGTTCCAGGCATCTTTCAGTTCGTTCATCCAATCAGCAGAAAAAAGTTCAGCCATTCCAGACATCCTCAGGTTAGTCGTTGTATTCAGACTGCTTGACTATATCCAAGGCCAGGCGGCTTATCGCAACAGTTCTTTTTATGCCAGCAGACAGGAATTTTGTAGCCACTCAGCCTCCGAGGCTGCCCGCTGCCTGGACAGCACCTCAATCCAACTGATATTTGTGCAGCGGACCTAGCGTTTGTGCTCCGTCCCAGATATATCTGAGACGAAGTACAAGACGTCAGGGCTTTTCAAACCCCTTGCCCACAATCTCCCCCGCATCATCAACAACACACAGCCCAACTGGGGGGTTGTTTGCAGCAAACCGCCCGGCCTTGGTGCGTCGCATAACGCTGTTATGGACCAGATCTGTCGCATAGATGGTGCGCTTTTTATTCGCCATACGATCCATTCCTGGAGTCTTGCATTCAGCCCAGGAGTTGCTGCCGCCGCTGGCTTTCTTGATTTGTACGTCATCCAGCGGCAGCTTATGGCGCTGGGCATGTTGGTACATCCAGTAGAGCGGGATGTTGGAGAGGCCTTCATTATTGTTGCCACCACCGACATCAGAATGGTAGCCACGGAACCAGGCCTCACGGATATCGCGTAGCTCCCGGTCCGAATAGGCATCCTGCACCACCCGGGTCAGTGGGAACAACTGACGCCGCTCATCCAGTGCGATTGCGTGACAGCAATGCTGCACGATATAGGGCAGAGTGAGATCGTAACCCAGGTTGATGCGGTTGCCTGGGATGCCGAACGAAGCGACCGTTTCCCACAGCCCCATGAAGCGAATCGTAGGCGCCTCTTCGCCATTCACCCCCTCTTCCAGGATATCATTGGCAAACTCCAACGCCAGCGCGGCGCCACGGCTGAATCCAATAATGTCGATATCGCGATCGCCGTTGCGGAAGTTCGCTTCGAGCTGGTCCATCGCCTCGCCGATACGCTGGTGGCCACCGATCCCCAGCATCTTGCCGAAGAGGTCCCCGAGCACAGAATAGCGAGTGCCCACACCTGCTACGTAGAAGCACTTTCCAGGCCCGCTGTAGGCATTCTCGTAGGCGCGAAAAAATTTCAGGACGTTAGTGTCTTCCCCCTCTCCGGGGTTGTCTTCGTTACCGGTACCATCGAATGCATAGAGTGCCATGATGTTATCCTCTTGGTCCTTAGGGAGCCTCTGATGCTCTCTGCGAGATCGGATCCCCGACCTCAGTCCACGATCAACCTTTGTGCAATGAAGCTAATTCCCGATTAAAAGCCTAGGAGAGCCATCCATGGTCTGCAAGGATCTGCCAACATATCCTTACCCTATGATCAGACAATCCGATGAGGCTGAACTGATTGAGTGACTGTTTTTCAAGCCTATGCGGCATCCCAGTGATACTGGTCAGCCCTGCATCCCCATCCTCACCAGCTTCAGCAACAGCAATAGAAACGGGGCAGCGTGAAACAGCAGATCAAAGATATCGATGGCCCGCGTCAGGGTGCCCGCCCGCAGCATCTTCAGCTTCTCCCAGATGTGGGGTTCCGGAAAAAATGGCGCAAACCCCAATAACAGACAGCCGATGGCCAGTGTCCCCAACGGCAGTTGATCCAACCACTCCATACCCCTTATCTCCTGTTTAGCAATGGATCGGCAGCCAAGGCATCAGCCGCGGAGGTCTGCTTCTGAACACGGCAAAGCAGCAAAACCTCACCCCGGGCCTGAAAAACACCATATATTCACATTTCATAATATGCTACTTTGTTGAATCCGGGCCGAATTTTACTCCCATTGGCTGGTACCTGCACCCGGACAAAATAGGCTGGAGGATCAAATCATGTCAGCAAAACAGTCTGTCGCCTCAGAAGAGACGACCGAGATCGCCACACCCACAGAAAACCTGATCCATCTGGATCAGGATTCAGATCCACAACCCCGGGCGCGGGATTTCAACACCAAGATATCGGACCTGGAAGAGACGCTGCAGCAGCTGCAGCAACACCTCGACAGCAGCAACCACGATTTCAGCAAGGCCCTGAATAGTGCTGAGAGCCGCAACCAAGCCCTCTCCTCCGACTTCACCCAGGCCTTCCAGTCCCTCTCGGAAGATACTCTCAAGCTCTCCGCCGCCACCACCGAGGTGGCCAGCAAGCTTGAGCTGAGCATCGCTGAGCAGGAGGGGGCCACCCTCACCCTGGGCAAGAAGCTCACCGCAAAGATTGCGCAGCTCTCAAAGAAGCACCGTGAAGAGAGCGCCGCCTTGCGCGCCGAGCAGCAGTCACAGCTGGAGCGCATCCAGGCACTGAACGAGGCGACGGAGCAGCTGGCTGCGCTCCTCGAGAGCAGCATTGACGAAAGTATTAATCGTTCCGAAAGTATTGGCAGTGTATACTGCTTTCCATGGCTACGATAAAAGAACAGCGTGATCAGAAAAGGAAAGATGTAGTGGAGGCGATTGTCATTCGGCACGAACCCGTTCACTTGGTGAAGCGTATCTACAATATTCCAGAAAGAACGATATTTAATTGGTTGTCCCTTTACCGCTCAGGCGGATGGGATGCACTGAAGGAACAGGCGCGAAGCGGACGTCCAAGAAAGATCTCTGCCGGCGATATGCAATGGATTTACAACGCAGTGACCATGGGCAACCCGATGAACTACCAATTTGATTTCTGCCTCTGGACACTCAATGCCATGCGAGCACTCATCCAGAAGGAGTTGGATATCAAACTGAGCAAAAGCTCCGTTAGCCGTTTACTGGGGCACCTGGGATTGAGTCCACAACGCCCGATCTACAAGTCTTACAAACAAGATCCCAAGAAGATCAAACAGTACCTGTCAGAAACATTTCCGGAAGCAGTCGCTCAGGCCAAGAGAAACGGTGCCGATATCTTCTTTGTTGACGAGGCATCGGTACGTAGCGATGCCCATCGAGGACGGACCTGGGGTAAAAAGGGCGAAACACCGGTGGTCAAAAACAGCGGCGGACGTTTTGGCCTGAAAGTGATCAGTGCGATCAGTCCCCGTGGAAACATGCGCTTCAGCTTCATTGAGGACAAGATGAATTCAAAGAAATTCATCCAATTTCTGAAGAAGTTACATAAGGATGCCGGCAAGCCTATCCTGGTTGTTCTTGATAATGCTCGATATTAATCGTTCCGAAAGTATTGGCAGTGTATACTGCTTTCCATGGCTACGATAAAAGAACAGCGTGATCAGAAAAGGAAAGATGTG
>NZ_KQ557137.1:0-60685 GCF_001443665.1 endosymbiont of Ridgeia piscesae
ATCGCTGCAGTCAAGGTGGTCTTACCGTGGTCAACGTGACCAATGGTGCCCACATTAACGTGCGGCTTTGTGCGTTCGAATTTTTCCTTGGACACAGTTCTTACCCCTATACCCGGTTACTGTTTCTTAATCACGGCGTCGGCGACGTTAGCCGGCACCTCTGCATACTTGGCGAATTCCATACTGTAGGTCGCCCGCCCCTGGGTGGCTGAGCGCAGGTCGGTCGCATAACCGAACATCTCGCCCAACGGCACCTCGGCCTTGATCTGTTTGCCGGCGGCCCCATCCTCCATGCCATGAACGATGCCACGACGACTATTGAGATCGCCCATTACATCACCCATGTACTCTTCCGGCGTCACCACCTCAACCTGCATGACCGGCTCTAGCAGTACAGGCTTGGCATTTTGCACCGCTTCACGCAGGCACATCGAGCCGGCAATCTTAAACGCCATCTCGCTGGAGTCAACGTCGTGATAGGATCCGTCATACAAGGTGACTTTGATGTCGACCATCGGATAGCCGGCTATTACACCATTCTCCATCGCCTCTTGCACGCCTTTATCGACGGCCGGAATGTATTCACGCGGCACCGAACCACCGACGATCTCGCTCACAAACTCGTAGCCAGCGCCAGACTCACGCGGCTCGACACGCAGATAGACATGGCCATATTGCCCACGTCCGCCCGACTGCCGCACGAACTTGCCCTCCTGCTCGACCGCGCTGCGAATGGTTTCGCGATAAGCGACCTGCGGCGCACCAACATTTGCTTCGACCTTGAACTCGCGCTTCATGCGATCGACGATGATGTCGAGGTGCAGCTCACCCATCCCAGCAATGATCGTCTGGCCCGACTCTTCATCGGTGGAGACGCGAAACGAGGGATCTTCCTGCGCCAACTTCGACAGCGCGACCCCCATCTTCTCTTGGTCTGCCTTGGTGCGGGGCTCCACGGCCACCGCGATCACCGGCTCAGGAAACTCCATGCGCTCCAGAGTGACCACCTGCTTGAGATCACACAGGGTATCGCCAGTGGTAACCTGCTTGAGGCCTACTGCTGCCGCAATATCGCCTGCGCGCACCTCTTTTATCTCCTCACGGGAGTTGGCGTGCATCTGCAGGATGCGGCCGATGCGTTCCTTCTTTCCCTTTACCGGATTGAAGACGCTATCACCAGACTTCAACACCCCAGAATAGACCCGAAAAAAGGTCAGCGACCCAACAAATGGATCGGTTGCAATCTTGAAGGCTAGCGCCGCAAACGGCTCATCATCCGATGCGTGGCGCTCTTCCTCGGTCTCGCCATCATCCAACACACCACGAATAGCTGGCACGTCGACCGGCGAGGGCATCAACTCGATTACTTTATCGAGCACTGCCTGAACACCTTTGTTCTTAAATGCGGACCCCAGCGTGACTGGAACAATCTCTAGATTTAGGGTGCGCAGTCGCAACCCTTCAATGACATCCGCT
Organism: endosymbiont of Ridgeia piscesae; assembly: GCF_001443665.1. Lineage (NCBI taxonomy): Bacteria > Pseudomonadati > Pseudomonadota > Gammaproteobacteria > endosymbiont of Ridgeia piscesae. The sequence goes on from NZ_KQ557137.1 coordinate 1,477, forward strand.
TCAGAGAGATCACCCTGCTCCAGGTACCTCTCCGTCAACTCTTCGTTGGCCTCAGCAGCCGCCTCGACCATCCGCTCGCGACACTCATTGCAGGTATCGATGAGATCATCCGGAATCGCCTCATAGGTGAAATCCACACCCATGTTATCTTCGCTCCAGACAATCGACTTCATCTTAATCAGGTCGACCAGACCTTCGAAGCCCTCTTCCGCCCCGATCGGCACCTGGATCGGCACCGGATTCGCGCCAAGGCGCTTTCCAAGTTGCCCGACGACACGAAAGAAGTCTGCCCCCATGCGATCCATCTTGTTGACGAACGCCATCCGGGGTACGTGGTATTTATTCGCCTGCCGCCAGACCGTCTCTGACTGCGGCTCCACCCCGCCGACCGCGCAGAGCACAAACACCGCGCCGTCCAGCACCCTCAAAGAACGCTCCACCTCAATGGTGAAATCAACGTGCCCGGGGGTATCAATAATGTTAATGCGGTGCTCATCAAACTGCCGAGCCATACCGCGCCAGAAGCAGGTAGTGGCTGCAGAGGTGATGGTTATCCCGCGCTCCTGCTCCTGCTCCATCCAGTCCATTGTGGCCGCGCCATCATGCACTTCACCGATCTTGTGCGAAACACCGGTGTAGTATAGGACGCGTTCGGTCGTCGTCGTCTTACCAGCATCAATGTGCGCCATGATGCCAATATTGCGATAACGCTCGATTGGAGTTTTCCGTGCCACAATAAGACCTGTTTGTAAAAGAGCGAGCAGAAAAAGTTCTGCTTACCAGCGATAGTGCGAGAACGCCTTGTTTGCCTCAGCCATACGATGAGTGTCATCGCGCTTCTTCACCGCGGCACCCTTGTTTTCAGAGGCATCCACCAACTCCCCTGCGAGACGCCGAGCCATCGACTTCTCAGAGCGCTTGCGTGCCGCATCGATCAACCAACGCATCGCCAGCGAATTGCGTCGACTCGGACGCACCTCCACCGGAACCTGGTAGGTCGCACCACCAACACGGCGGGACTTAACCTCAACCGCAGGACGAACATTCTCCAGCGCCATCTCCAGCACATCCAGAGGCTCACCACTACGCTTCTCAGACATCTGATCGAGCGCACCGTAGAGAATCTTCTCGGCGACCGATTTCTTGCCATCAACCATCACCATGTTGATGAACTTCGCCAGCAGTTCACTTCCGAACTTTGGATCAGGAAGGGTCTCGCGTTTGGCTGCTACTCGTCTTCTTGGCATTGCTCTATCTCAACTCAAAATTCAGCTGTTTAGCTCTTGGGCCGCTTGGCACCATACTTGGAACGACCCTGACGCCGACTCTCAACACCGGAGGTATCGAGACTGCCGCGCACCACGTGATAACGCACACCGGGAAGGTCCTTCACACGACCACCACGAATCAGCACCACCGAGTGCTCCTGCAGGTTGTGACCCTCACCACCGATGTAGGTGGTTACCTCGTAGCCATTGGTGAGGCGCACACGAGCCACCTTACGCAGTGCCGAGTTCGGCTTTTTCGGCGTAGTGGTATAAACACGTGTACACACACCACGGCGCTGCGGACACGCCTCCAGGGCCGGCACATTACTCTTCTGGACTTTCCGTTTTCTGGGCTTACGCACCAGCTGGTTAATCGTCGCCATCTACTCCGTCTCCAAGGACGTTGACACTTGCATATCACACAAAACAAAGGAGAAGCCGACACCCACCGGCCGCATTCACAGCACCGGAACGATCGAATTCTCTGGCAATTAACTTCGCCCCAACCACCGCACCCGCGATGACTTAGCGCGTCAGAAGCGACAGGTCGGCATAGGCCGACCTGTCACAAAGACGGCGCATTCTATGCACCGTTCGCACGCTTGTCAAGCTTCAGCAAAGAAAGCCTGCCCAAGCCGGCCAAAAGAGGTGCTGATTACTCCACTTCCGGGGTGTTCAGCGCCTCCTTAAAGGCCTGCTCCACCTCTTCCGCCACCAACTCAGGCTTAATCTCCTCCTCCATCGCCACCTCCATCCGCTTACGACGGCGATCCTTGTGATAGGAGAGGCCGGTACCTGCCGGAATCAAACGGCCGACAATGACGTTCTCCTTAAGCCCATTAAGGCTATCGCTGGAGCCACGCACCGCCGCCTCAGTTAGCACTCGCGTGGTCTCCTGGAAGGAGGCCGCCGAGATGAAGGACTCGGTTGCCAGCGAAGCCTTGGTGATGCCCAGCAGGAGCGGCTCATAGAGCGCTGGATGCTTGCCATCTTTACGCAGCTGCTCCGCCTCCTCCAACAGAGAAGCCTTCTCCACCTGCTCGCCCTTGAGGTATTTGCTGTCGCCCGAACTGACGACCTCGACCTTACGCAGCATCTGGCGGATGATCACTTCGATGTGCTTGTCGTTGATCTTCACGCCCTGCAGCCGGTAGACGTCCTGAATCTCCTTGACCAGATATTCGGCAAGGTCAGTTACGCCCTTCAAGCGCAGGATGTCGTGCGAATTGAGCTCGCCATCGGAGATCACATCGCCCTTCACCACATGCTCACCTTCAAACACGTTGACGTGCCGCCATTTCGGAATCAGCTCTTCATGCTGTTCGCCTTCCGAATCGGTCACCACCAAACGCTGCTTGCCCTTGGTGTCCTTACCAAAACTGACGGTACCGGTAGCTTCGGCGAGGATCGCCTGATCCTTCGGCTTGCGCGCCTCGAACAGATCTGCAACACGCGGCAAACCACCAGTGATATCACGGGTCTTGGAGGACTCCTGCGGGATACGCGCCAACACGTCACCAACGCCCACTGCGGCACCATCCTGCACACCGACAATCGCCTCAGACGGCAGAAAGTAGTGGGCAGGGATATCGGTGCCAGCGATATTCAGGTCATTGCCTTCGGCATCAACCAGTTTGACCATCGGACGGATATCCTTGCCCGCCGCAGGCCGCTGTTTTGGATCTATGACCACCAGCGAGCTAAGGCCCGTGACATCGTCCACCTGACTCTGCACGGTGACGCCGTCGACGAAGTCGACAAACACCAGGGTGCCCTCCACCTCGGTAATAACCGGGTGAGTATGCGGATCCCAGTTGGCGACGATCTGACCGCCTTCCACCGGCGACTCGTCGGCCACCTGCAGGGTTGCACCGTAGGGCACCTTGTAGCGCTCGCGCTCACGCCCTACCTCATCAACTACGGTCAGCTCACCGGAGCGTGATGTCGCCACCAAGTGCCCTGCCGCATGCTTGACCGTCTTGATGTTGTGCAGCCGCACAGTACCGCCGGTCTTCACCTGAATATTGTTGACTGCCGCAGAACGTGACGCGGCGCCACCGATATGGAAGGTACGCATGGTCAGCTGGGTGCCGGGCTCGCCGATCGACTGGGCAGCAATAACACCAACCGCCTCACCCTGATTCACCCGATGACCTCGCGCCAGATCTCGACCATAACACTGGGCACAGACACCGACCCGGGCCTTGCAGGTGATGGCAGAACGCACCACTACCTGGTCAATACCAACCCGCTCCAGGGTATCAACCCACTCCTCATCGAGCAGTGTGCCGGCTTCGCAGACCAGCTCATCGCTGCCGGGGCGGTAAAGATCGACGGCGGTTACGCGTCCGAGGATACGCTCGCGCAACGGTTCGACCACGTCACCACCTTCGATGATCGGCTGCATCACCAGCCCCTCTTCAGTGCCGCAATCTTCCTCCAGCACCACCATGTCCTGCGCCACATCGACCAGTCGACGCGTCAGGTAACCGGAGTTAGCCGTCTTCAGCGCGGTGTCGGCCAGACCCTTACGTGCGCCATGGGTGGAGATGAAGTACTGCAGTACGTCGAGCCCCTCACGGAAGTTGGCGGTGATCGGTGTCTCAATGATCGAGCCGTCGGGCTTGGCCATCAGGCCTCGCATACCCGCCAGCTGGCGAATCTGGGCAGCGGAACCACGCGCGCCAGAATCCGCCATCATGTAGACCGAGTTGAAGGAGTCCTGTTCAACCTCGTTGCCCTCATGATCGGTGACCTTCCGCTTGCCGAGCTTAGCCATCATCGCCTTGGCCACCTGGTCATTAGTGTGGGACCAGATATCCACCACCTTGTTGTAGCGCTCGCCGTTGGTCACCAGACCGGAGATGTACTGATTCTCGATCTCCTTGACCTCCTCCTCCGCCCGCGCCAGGATCTCGGTCTTCTCCTCCGGCACCACCATATCGTTGGCGCAGAAAGAGACCGCAGCCCGAGTCGCAAAACGGAAACCCATGTACATCAACTGGTCGGCGAACACCACGGTGTCTTTCAGACCGAGGCGACGATAGGAGGCATTGATCAGGTTAGAGATCGCCTTCTTACCCATCGGCTGATCCACCAGCGAGAAGGGCAGCCCGTCGGGCACGATCTCAAATACGATAGCCCGACCAACCGTGCTATCGATGATCGAATATTTTTCACGGCGACTGCCATCCTCGCCGATCTCGACCTCACGGATGCGCACCTTGACCCGCGCCTGCAAGTCGGCCTGGCCAGCATCGTAGGCACGCTTGGCCTCTTCGATATCGGCGAAGGCCATGCCCTCGCCCTTGGCGTTGACCCGCTCGCGGGTCATGAAGTAGAGCCCCAGCACCACGTCCTGAGAAGGCACGATGATCGGGTCGCCGTTGGCCGGAGAGAGAATGTTGTTGGTCGCCATCATCAGGCTGCGCGCCTCGAGCTGCGCCTCCAGCGAGAGTGGCACATGCACCGCCATCTGGTCGCCATCAAAGTCAGCATTGAAGGCGGTGCAAACCAGCGGATGCAGGTTGATCGCCTTACCCTCCACCAGCACCGGCTCAAACGCCTGGATGCCGAGACGGTGCAAGGTTGGTGCGCGATTAAGCATCACCGGGTGCTCGCGGATCACCTCTTCGAGGATATCCCAGACCTCGGTGGTACCGCGTTCCACCAGCTTCTTCGCTGCCTTGATGGTGGTAGCCAGGCCACGCAGCTGCAGCTTGGAGAAGATAAACGGCTTGAACAGTTCCAGCGCCATCTTCTTCGGCAGGCCGCACTGGTGCAGCTTGAGGGTTGGGCCGACCACGATGACCGAACGCCCGGAATAATCGACACGTTTACCCAACAGATTCTGACGAAAGCGCCCCTGCTTACCCTTGATCATGTCGGCCAGCGACTTCAGCGGGCGACGGTTGGTGCCGGTAATGGCGCGTCCGCGGCGACCGTTGTCGAGCAGCGCATCCACCGACTCCTGCAACATGCGCTTCTCGTTGCGCACGATGATATCGGGGGCATTCAGATCAAGCAGCCGCTTCAGACGGTTGTTGCGGTTGATCACCCGACGGTAGAGATCGTTTAGATCGGAGGTGGCAAACCGACCACCATCCAGCGGCACCAGCGGACGCAGTTCCGGCGGCAACACCGGCAGCACAGTCATCACCATCCACTCGGGGCGATTGCCAGACTGATTGAGCGACTCCAGCAGCTTCAGCCGCTTGGTAAACTTCTTGATCTTGGTCTCGGAATTGGTGCCCTCGATATCCTCCCGCAGACGCTTGATCTCCTCCGGGATGTCGATGGTCTTGAGCAACTCATAGACCGCCTCGGCGCCCATGCGCGCATCAAATTCATCACCATTCTCTTCAAGCGCCTCCAGATACTGCTCATCGGTTAGCAGCTGACTGCGCTCCAACGGCGTCATGCCGGGGTCAACCACGACGAACGACTCAAAGTAGAGCACCCGCTCGATATCGCGCAGCGTCATGTCCATCAGCAGGCCGATGCGCGACGGCAACGACTTGAGGAACCAGATGTGCGCCACCGGACTGGCCAGTTCGATGTGACCCATGCGCTCGCGGCGCACCTTGGCCAGGGTCACTTCAACGCCGCACTTCTCGCACACCACGCCACGGTGCTTGAGACGCTTGTACTTGCCGCACAGGCACTCATAGTCACTCACCGGGCCGAAGATCTTGGCGCAGAACAGGCCATCGCGCTCCGGTTTGAAGGTACGGTAGTTGATGGTCTCTGGCTTCTTTACTTCGCCATAGGACCAGGACCGGATCATGTCAGGGGAGGCCAAACCGATGCGAATCGCATCGAATTCCTCAGTCTGCCCCTGCTGCTTCAGAATGTTCAGAAGATCTTTCAAGGTAGTGACTCCGTATTAGTCCTGTTCCAGTTCAATGTTAATGGCGAGGGAGCGGATCTCCTTGACCAACACATTGAACGATTCCGGCATCCCCGCTTCCATCTGATGATTGCCGTCGACAATATTCTTATACATGCGGGTACGGCCATTAACGTCGTCGGACTTGACCGTGAGCATCTCCTGCAGGGTGTAGGCGGCGCCATAGGCTTCCAACGCCCAGACCTCCATCTCACCGAAGCGCTGACCACCGAACTGCGCCTTACCACCCAGTGGCTGCTGAGTAACCAGGCTGTAGGGGCCTGTGGAGCGGGCATGCATCTTGTCGTCCACCAGATGGTTGAGCTTCAGCATGTACATGTAACCAACCGTGACCTGACGCTCGAAGGCGTCGCCGGTACGACCATCGAACAGGGTCAGCTGACCGCTCTGCGGCAGTCCACCCAGCTCCAGCATGTGGTGGATTTCAGACTCGTGGGCACCATCGAAGACCGGTGTGGCCATCGGCACGCCTTCGCGGAGGTTGCCACATAGCGTCACCACCTCTTCATCGGTGAGGGAGTCGAGATCTTCACGCTTGCCGCTGGTGTTGTAGACCTTATCGAGGAACTCACGCAGCTCGGCGACCTTCGCCTGGGCCTGCAGCATCGCGCCGATCTTGCGCCCGACCCCCTTGGCGGCGAAGCCGAGATGGGTCTCCAGCACCTGACCAACGTTCATGCGCGAGGGTACACCCAGCGGATTGAGCACGATATCGACCGGCTCGCCGTGCTCATCGAACGGCATATCCTCCACCGGCACCACGTTAGAGATAACACCCTTGTTACCATGGCGCCCCGCCATCTTGTCACCGGGCTGAATGCGGCGCTTCAGTGCCACATAGACCTTGACCATCTTCAGCACGCCGGGAGCGAGATCATCGCCGGAAGTGAGCTTGCGCTTCTTCTCCTCGAATTTTTCACGGAACAGCTCACGCTGCGCCTTGATCTGTTCTGCGATCGCTTCAAGCTGCGCCACCGCCTCTTCATTGCGCAGACGGATCTCCAACCACTTGTCGCGATCCAGATCAGCGAGGTAGGACTTGGTGACCTTGGCCCCCGCCTTGAGCTGGTTCGGGCCACCCTCGGCGATCTTGCCAAGCAGCATCCGCTCAACACGCTGGAAGGTATCCTCCTCCATGATGCGCAGTTGGTCGTCAAGATCCTTGCGTACACTCGCCATTTCCATCTCTTCGATAGACAGGGCGCGGGCGTCCTTCTCCACTCCATCACGGGTGAAGACCTGCACATCGATAACCGTACCAACCACGCCGGAAGAAACGCGCAGGGAGGTGTCCTTCACGTCTGAGGCCTTCTCGCCAAAGATCGCCCGCAACAGCTTCTCTTCCGGGGTCAGCTGACTCTCGCCCTTGGGCGTGACCTTGCCGACCAGGATGTCACCCTCTTTCACCTCGGCGCCGATGTAGACGATGCCCGACTCATCCAGCTTGGAGAGTGCCGCCTCGCCCACATTGGGGATATCACCAGTGATCTCCTCCGGACCCAGCTTGGTGTCGCGGGCCATGCAGGTGAGCTCTTCAATATGGATCGAGGTAAAGCGATCCTCTTCGACAACTCGCTCGGAGATCAAGATCGAGTCCTCGAAATTGTAGCCGTTCCAGGGCATGAAGGCGACGCGCAGGTTCTGGCCCAGCGCCAGCTCGCCCATGTCGGTGGAGGGGCCGTCGGCCAACACGTCACCGCGGGCGATCGTGTTGCCCACTTTCACCAATGGCCGCTGGTTGATGCAGGTGTTCTGGTTGGAGCGGGTGTACTTGGTGAGGTTGTAAATATCGACACCCGACTCACCCGCCTCAGTCTCGTCATCGTTGACCCGCACCACGATGCGCGCTGCATCGACAGTCTCAATCTCACCACCACGCTTGGCCACCACGGTCACACCGGAATCGACCGCCACGGTGCGCTCCATACCGGTACCCACCAAGGGTTTTTCTGCACGCAGGGTCGGCACCGCCTGGCGCTGCATGTTGGAGCCCATCAAGGCGCGGTTGGCATCATCGTGCTCCAGAAACGGAATCATCGAGGCCGCCACCGAGACGATCTGCTTGGGAGAGACGTCGATGTACTGCACCTTGTCCGCAACAGAGAGGGTGAACTCATTCTGATGACGGGAAGAGACCAGATCATCGGTCAGATTGCCCTCTGCATCGGTCGATGCGCTGGCCTGAGCGATGACATAACGCCCCTCTTCGATAGCCGAGAGGTAGTCGATCTGATCGGTCACCTTGCCGCCCACCACCTTGCGGTAAGGGGTCTCGAGAAAACCGTATTTATTGGTTCGGGCATAGACCGCCAACGAGTTGATCAAACCGATGTTGGGGCCTTCCGGAGTCTCGATCGGGCAGACTCGGCCGTAGTGGGTCGGGTGCACGTCGCGAACTTCGAAGCCGGCACGCTCGCGGGCCAAGCCACCCGGCCCCAGTGCCGAGACACGCCTTTTGTGGGTGACCTCGGAGAGCGGGTTGTTCTGATCCATAAACTGGGAGAGCTGGCTGGAACCGAAGAACTCTTTGACCGCTGCCGAGACCGGCTTGGCATTAATCAGCTCCTGCGGCATCAAGCCTTCCGACTCCGCCTGGGTCAGGCGCTCCTTGACTGCACGCTCAACGCGCACCAAGCCAACACGGAACTGGTTCTCCGCCATCTCGCCAACACAACGAATACGGCGGTTGCCGAGGTGATCGATGTCATCCACCACACCATTACCGTTGCGGATGTTGATCAGCTCCTTCAGCACATCGCTGATATCTTCTTTCGACAACACGCCTTCACCCACCGACTCCTCGCGGCCCAGGCGACGGTTAAATTTCATGCGGCCTACTGCGGAGAGATCGTAGCGTTCGGCGGTGAAAAAGAGATTATTGAACAGATTCTGCGCCGCCTCTTTGGTCGGCGGCTCACCCGGACGCATCATCCGGTAGATCTCCACCTGTGCCTCCAGTTCGTTACTGGTGGAATCGATACGCAAAGTATCGGAGATGAAAGGGCCATGATCGAGGTCGTTGGTGAAGATGGTCTGGATCTTCTTCACGCCCTTCTCGACCAGCAGATCCATCATCTCATCGGTGATCTCAGTATTGGCGTCGGCGAGTAGCTCACCTGTCTCCTTGTCGACCACATTATGGGCCAGGGTGCGCCCGACCATGTATTCGCGAGTCACATCGAGCTTGCTGACACCAGCCTTATCTAGCTGGCGGATATGACGTGCAGTGATACGACGCCCCGCTTCCACGATGACCTCATCACCCACCTTGATATCGAAGGAGACAGTCTCACCGCGCAGCCGCTCGGGCACCAGATTAACTTTCACTGTGCGCTTGGTCAGGCTGAAGGTGTCGGTCTCGAAAAACATCCCGAGTATCTGCTCGGTGTCGTAACCCAGGGCGCGCAGCAGTACCGTCGCAGGCAGCTTGCGGCGACGATCGATACGAACGAAGACGTTGTCTTTCGGGTCGAACTCAAAGTCGAGCCAGGAACCACGATAGGGGATCACCCGAGCAGAAAACAGCAGCTTACCCGAGGAGTGGGTCTTACCCTTGTCGTGATCGAAGAAGACACCCGGGGAGCGGTGCAACTGAGAGACGATAACCCGCTCGGTACCGTTGATGACAAAGGTACCCGTGTCGGTCATCAGGGGCATTTCACCCATGTAGACCTCTTGCTCGCGGATATCCTTGACCACATTGGAACCCGCCGGCGCCTCCTTATCGTAGATCACCAGCCGAACAAGAACCCGAAGAGGGGCAGCATAGGTGGTGCCGCGCAGTTGACACTCGCGGACATCGAAGACCGGCTCACCCAAACGGTAGTTCACATACTCCAGCACTGCATTGCCAGAGTAACTGACAATCGGTAATACTGATTTGAAAGCGGCATGCAAGCCAACATCCTTACGCTTTTCCAGCGGTACACCCTGCTGGAGAAAGTCACGGAAGGATTCGATCTGCGTCGCAAGCAGAAACGGGACGTCGAGAATACTAGTGCGCTTACCGAAGTCTTTGCGGATACGCTTTTTCTCGGTGAAAGAATAGGCCATGCTGCCGCCCTCAGTGTCTTAGGCTAAATGAATGATGCGATACCGGGCTCATGATCCGACTGAGCTCATATTGGCATTCGCCTGTTTGACTTCCTGTCGACCCTGCGTTGAGGATCACGCCGACAAGCGGGAAAAGGCCGGTGGCATTACACCACCAGCCCTTGCCCGGCTCGTTGCAGACTAATACAAGCAGAATTATTTAATCTCTGCCGTGGCGCCTGCCTCTTCAATCTGCTTAACTGCTTCTTCAGCCTCCTCCTTGGAGACGGCTTCCTTCAGCGTGGTTGGCACGCCTTCTACAGCTGCTTTCGCTTCCTTCAGACCCAGACCGGTCATAGCACGCACAGCCTTGATCACAGCAATTTTGTTGCCGCCGAAGTCGGTCAGCACCACGTCGAACTCGGTCTTCTCTTCGGCTGCGGCAGCCTCACCAGCTGCAGCGGGGGCAGCTGCAACAGCGGCAGCGGCAGTCACGCCGAACTTCTCTTCCATCGCTTCGATCAGCGAAACGACGTCCATCACGGACATCTCGGCAATAGCCTCTAGGATCTCTTCTTTAGAAACGGCCATTGGTTAACTCCTAAAATTGAATAGCACAAAAGTTGTAATAACGATAAGTCGATCAGGCCGCCTCTTTGGCGTCCTTGATTGCCGCAACAGTCCGGACCAGCTTGCCGGGCACCTCTTTCATGGTGCGGGCCAGCTTCTCTACCGGAGCCTTCATGACCGCCATCAGCATGCTGATAGCCTGGTCGTAGGTCGGCATCTTGGCGAGGGTCTCCAGCTCAGAGGCAGCCAACAACTGACCACCGATGGAAACCAGCTTCACCTCAAGACGCGCATGCTCCTTGGCAAAGTCCTTAATGACGCGAGCTGCAGCACCCGGATCCTCCTGCGAGAAGGCAAGGACTAACGGACCCGTCAGACCTTCCTGCATGCATTCGAACTCGGTACCTTCCACTGCACGCTTTGCGAGACTGTTCTTGACCACGCGAAGGTAGACACCATTGTCGCGCGCCTGTTTGCGCAACTCGGTCATCTCTTCGACGGTCAGGCCCCGGTACTCTGCGGCAACAGCGGACAAGGCACTGTTTGCTACGTCATTGACCTCGGCGACGATGACTTTTTTCTGCTCGAGATTGAGTGCCAAAGTCGTCACCTCCTGACAACTAGGAGCAGCTAACCGCTCCTGTTTACACATAAACGATGCTTAACACATCGCACTTAAACGCGCACCATCATCAGGAGAAATCCTGATTCGGGGTGCTCCGCCTGCGCAGGCTTTGATTAAGCACCTTGCGGCACACCTGCGGTCTTTGACGGCACCGCTTTCGCGGCACCCCAAAGCTTGCTGTGAGGCGCCCGCACTGCGAACGCCTCGCCAAACCAATTAGAAAGTCAGACTGGCCTGGTCCACCGTCACCCCCGGCCCCATGGTCGAGGAGACGGCAATCTTCTTCATGTAGACACCCTTGGCGGCGATTGGCTTAGCTTTCACCAAGTCACCCAGCAGCGCCTCAAGGTTCTGCTTCAGCTTATCGCCATCAAAATCTACCTTGCCGATCGTGCAGTGGATGATTCCCGCTTTATCGGTGCGGTAACGCACCTGACCCGCCTTGGCGTTGTTCACGGCCTCAGCAACATTTGGGGTCACGGTTCCAACCTTCGGGTTTGGCATCAGACCGCGCGGACCGAGGATCTGACCCAACTGACCGACCACGCGCATCGCGTCGGGACTGGCCACCACCACGTCGAAATCCATCATGCCGCCCTTGATCTGCTCTGCCAGGTCTTCCATACCGACAATATCGGCACCCGCCTCTTTGGCGGCATCTGCATTGGCGCCCTGGGTGAATACAGCAACCCGCACTGTCTTACCGGTACCATGGGGCAACACTGTGGAACCACGCACTACCTGGTCGGACTTACGCGGATCGACACCCAGATTGACGCTGACATCGACGGCCTCTTTAAACTTGACCGAGGAGACCTCTTGCAGCAGGGAGAACGCCTCATCTGCAGCATAGAGCCTGCCGACCTCAACCTTCTCACGAATCATCTTCGCGCGCTTGCTTAACTTTGCCATGAGTTAGACCCCCTCCACATCAAGACCCATCGCACGGGCACTACCGGCGATGGTACGCACGGCCGCATCCATATCCGACGCGGTCAGATCCGACATCTTGGTCTTGGCGATCTCTTCAAGCTGCTCGCGATTCACCTTACCAACCTTGACGCTATTTGGGGTGGCGCTGCCTTTGGCGAGCCCCGCAGCCTTCTTCAACAGCACGGATGCCGGTGGCGTTTTAGTGATAAAGGTAAAGGAACGGTCATTATAGACCGTGATCACCACGGGGATCGGCATCCCCTTTTCCATGGACTGAGTCTTGGCGTTAAACGCCTTACAGAATTCCATGATGTTAACGCCGTGCTGGCCCAGAGCCGGACCAACCGGAGGACTCGGGTTTGCCTCACCTGCGGCAACCTGAAGCTTGATATAAGCTTCGATTTTTTTAGCCATGATTTACCTCACTATGGGTGCAAGCGCCCGGAACTCTCATCCAGGCTCCCCTACATAAATTTTGAGTAGTGAATTTCGCGCGCGGACCCGTCATGAGTTGCAGCGAGGCTGCCGCCCAACTCGCAACCATGCCCCACAACACAAAACCCGAAAAGACGTCAGCCCTTTTCGACCTGCCCGAACTCCAAATCCACAGGAGTGGAGCGCCCAAAGATCAGAACAGAAACCTTGAGGCGGCTTTTTTCGTAGTCGACTTCCTCAACCACGCCACTGAAATCATTGAAGGGACCATCAACAACACGCACCACCTCACCCGGCTCAAACAGCACCTTCGGACGTGGCTTCTCGACCCCTTCCTGCACACGCTGCAGAATCGCATCGGCTTCCTTGTCGGTGATTGGCGCCGGGCGATCGCCGGTACCGCCAATAAACCCCAGAACCTTTGGCACATCTTTGACCAGATGCCAGGTCTCGTCGGTCATCTCCATCTGTACCAACACATAACCTGGAAAGAACTTCCGCTCACTCTTGCGCTGCTGCCCGGCGCGCATCTCCACCACCTCTTCGGTGGGCACGAGAACCTCGCCAAACTTGCCTTCCATTCCAAAACGAGCGACGCGCTCCTTCAGCGAACGCTGAACCTGCGCTTCGAACCCAGAATAGGCATGCACCACATACCAACGCATCGCCATGATCAGCCTCCGGTGAGGGTGCGCAACACCCAACCCAGCATCATGTCAAACATCCAGAGCACAAAACCCATAATCAGCACCATCACGAAGACAATCAGGGTTGTCTGCACTGTCTCCTGACGACTTGGCCAGACCACCCTACGAACTTCGACCTTGGAATCTGAGGCGAACTGCCAGACGGTGCGCCCCACCGCAGTCTGATAGGCGATCGCTACCGCACCCCCCACCACGAGCAGCATCCCAAGCACACGCAGCAACTGAGAATGGGCATCGAAATAGTAAAAACCAAGGATCGCCGCAACGATAAGAGCAGCTGCCAGCAGCAGCTTGACCGTATCCATCGAGGAACCTTCAGCAGGAGAACTGGCGTTCGTATTCAACAGGTAAGACCCACAAGATATGCCATAAAAATGGCAGGCCAGGAGGGACTCGAACCCCCAACCTGCGGTTTTGGAGACCGCTGCTCTACCAATTGAGCCACTGGCCTAGAAACAGATGACCGGACGACCCTGTCCAGCCCTCCTAAAGACCAAAGCAATTACTCAATGATCTTCGAAACCACGCCGGCACCCACGGTACGACCACCCTCACGGATAGCGAAACGCAGGCCCTCTTCCATTGCGATCGGCGCGATCAATTTTACCGTCATCTTGACGTTGTCACCCGGCATCACCATCTCCACGCCCTCGGGAAGGTCGCAGGCACCGGTCACGTCGGTAGTACGGAAGTAGAACTGCGGACGGTAGTTGGCAAAGAAGGGGGTGTGACGACCACCTTCATCCTTGCTCAACACGTACACCTCACACTCGAAGTGGGTGTGCGGGGTGATGGTACCCGGATGTGCCAACACCTGGCCGCGCTCAACATCTTCACGCTTGGTGCCACGCAGCAGCACACCCACGTTGTCGCCAGCCTCTCCCTGATCCAGCAGCTTACGGAACATCTCAACGCCGGTGCAGGTGGTCTTCGCGGTCTCTTTGATTCCGACGATCTCAACCTCTTCACCCACCTTGACCACGCCGCGCTCAACACGACCGGTTACCACGGTACCTCGACCGGAGATGGAAAAAACATCTTCGATGGGCATCAGGAAGGCGCCGTCAATCGCACGCTCCGGCTCGGGGATGTAAGTATCCAGCGCCTCGACCAACTTGGCAATGGAGCCAGCGCCGATATCGGACTCATCACCTTCCAGCGCCTTCAGCGCGGAACCAATGATCACAGGTGTGTCATCGCCGGGGAAGTCGTAGCTGTCCAGCAGCTCACGGATCTCCATCTCAACCAGCTCTAGCAACTCTTCATCGTCGACCATATCGGCCTTGTTCATATAGACGATGATGTAGGGCACACCAACCTGACGAGAGAGCAGGATGTGCTCACGAGTCTGCGGCATCGGGCCGTCTGAGGCAGAGACCACCAGGATTGCGCCGTCCATCTGCGCCGCGCCAGTGATCATATTCTTTACATAGTCAGCATGGCCGGGGCAGTCCACATGGGCGTAATGGCGATTCTCAGACTCGTACTCCACATGCGAGGTAGCAATGGTGATGCCGCGCTCACGCTCTTCCGGGGCGTTGTCGATCTGATCGAAGGCGCGCTGCTCGCCACCAAACTTCTTCGCCTGCACCAGCGTGATCGCTGCAGTCAAGGTGGTCTTACCGTGGTCAACGTGACCAATGGTGCCCACATTAACGTGCGGCTTTGTGCGTTCGAATTTTTCCTTGGACATGGGCTCTCTCCACGCTCTACTTTCTTAAAGACAAATTCGCGCGCTTACGCACGCCGTTACCAAATATGGAGCCCAGAAGCAGATTTGAACTGCCGACCTCACCCTTACCAAGGGTGTGCTCTACCAACTGAGCTATCTGGGCAAATTGATCGATCTGCCACATCTGGCAAACCAGCTCACACTTGGAGCGGGTGATGGGAATCGAACCCACGTAGTCAGCTTGGAAGGCTGAAGTTCTACCATTGAACTACACCCGCACTGCCAACCGGGCATGACGTCCGCCAAGCCGATTCAACATCAAAAAATCTGGTGGAGGGGGGAGGATTCGAACCTCCGAAGGCGGAGCCGTCAGATTTACAGTCTGATCCCTTTGGCCACTCGGGAACCCCTCCAAACGCGAGCCGGGCATCCTATTCCGCAAAAAACGCAATGTCAAGCTGCCTGCAGCGGCAGATCGAATCCCAGCAAACGAGCCGCGCATTATAATGGATATTTCCTCCCTGTCACCCTATTTTTTTGTCGGTTTAAAAAAACCTTTGTCAAGCCCCATACAAGCCGAGCCCCCACTTCGATTTTTTTCACTTGCAGCAAACGGCCAATCCCTATTTACTAGCTTGAAACAGGCGCTCAAGGAATCTGCAAAAACCGATGTCGATTCGTGTAACCAGCATAGTGCTGACACTCATCCTGACTGGCTGCGCAAGCGGCCCCGTGCCGCCGACCGGCGCGGCCACCACCACGCCCAGCGAGCCCACCACCACGCCCAGCGAGCCCACCATCCCGTCCGCCCCAGCCCCCCAACCCGGTGAGGCGAGACTCACTCCTGACCTCATTTACGACACCCTGGTAGGAGAGATCGCCAACCAACGCGGTGACAGCCAGACTGCATTCCAGCATGCTTACCGGGCGGCACTTCAGTCTCGAAACCCGGGAATGGCCCAACGCGCCAGCCGCCTTGCTCTGCTATCGAATCAACACCAGAACACTGAGAAGGCCCTGACGCTCTGGATCGAACTCGAACCCGACTCACTCAAGGCGCATCAGATCGCCGCTCTGCTGCATGCAAAACACAACGCTGACTCGAAAACTCTGTTTCACCTGAAGCGCGTTGCCGAACTGGCCAACCAACAGGGTAAATTCGGCTATCTGCAGGCCGCCGCAATCGCAGAGAAGAGCAACACCCCCGGCAAGGCGCTTGCACTGATGCAACAGATCACCGCCGGACAACAACAGAATCCTGCAGCACTCTACGCCCTCGCAGTGACCGCAAACCACGCTAAACGCCACGACATCGCCGAACAACAGGTCCGCACAGCCCTCAACCTCAAGCCCGGCTGGCCGCAGGCTCGGCTGCTACTGGCTCGTACCCTGATCCTGCAAGGCAATCCAGATGCAGGGTTAAATGAACTCAAGGCAGCCGTTGCCGACAACCCATCGGACAAAAAGCTGCGCACCACACTAGCCCGCACCCTGCTGGAACAGAATCAGACCGAACAGGCCCGTGCGCACTTTATCAAGCTCCATCAGCAGTCACCGGAGAACGCCGACATCGGCTACGCCTTGGGCGTGCTTTCGACCCAGCTCAAACACTACGACGAGGCCAAGGAGTATTTCACCAGCCTCATCGAGCACGGTCAGAAAAAAGACGATGCCCATTACTATCTGGGCTTGATCAACGAGATCCAGGAACAGCACGACAACGCCATCAGCCACTATCAACAGGTCAGCGGCGGCGGCAACCAAATTGACGCCCGCATCCGCACCGCACGACTGCTGACCAACAAAGGCGAGATCAAACGCGCCCGCGAGCTACTGCAACGACTACGCCTGCGCACCCCGCAACATCAACTTCGAATCAACCTGATCGAGGCGGAGCTGCTACGCAGCACCGGCGACTTTGCATCCGCGATGGAAATCTACAACACCGCACTGAAAGCGGATCCTGATAACCTCGATCTACTCTACGCACGCGGCATCAATGCTGCCGATCTGGGTGCGATCGAACAGATGGAACGGGATCTGCAACGCATTCTCGATAAGGATCCCAATCACGCCGACGCCCTCAATGCGCTGGGCTATACACTGGCTGACAAAACCAAACGCCTGCACGAGGCCAAGCGCTACATCGAACGCGCACTGGCGCTGCAACCGGACAATCCAGCGATCCTCGACAGTATCGGCTGGGTCGAGTACCGCATGGGCAATGTCGAGCAGGCGCGCCACCATCTCGAACAGGCCGCGCAACAGAGTAAGGACGCCGAGATAGCCGCCCACCTCGGCGAAGTACTCTGGCAACTTGGCCAGCATCGCGAGGCATTGCAGATCTGGCAGGAGGCAATGCAGCGGGAGCCCCGCAACCGCTTCATCCGCCCAGTACGCAAGCGCCTTACCGGCAGCGAACAGGGACGCCTCCCGCAGAGCAAATGAGCGCCAATGATTCCCAGGGCCTCTGGCCGGCGCCGGCCAAGCTGAACCTGATGCTGCGCGTGGTGGGCCGGCGCGCCGATGGCTACCACGAATTGCAGACAGTATTTCAGTTTCTCGACCTGACCGACCAGCTGCACTTCATTCCCACCGATGACGGCAGCATCGTCCTGCACACCCCTCTCCCCGGCGTCGCTCCCGAGCACGACCTGACAGTCCGCGCCGCTCACCTGCTACAACAAACCAGTCAGTGCCGGCTTGGAGCAGAGATCCACATCGACAAGCGACTGCCGATGGGCGGCGGCCTAGGCGGCGGCAGCTCCGATGCCGCCACCACCCTGGTCGCGCTCAACCAACTATGGAACATCAACCTGTCCCAACAGGAGCTGGCCCAGCTCGGCCTCTCGCTGGGGGCCGATGTCCCCATCTTCATCCACGGCCACGCCGCCTGGGCCGAGGGCATTGGCGAAACTCTCAGCGACATGGAACTCAACTGCCCCTGGTATCTGATCGTGCATCCTGGCTGCCATGTCTCCACCGCCGAAGTCTTCAGTGCCGCCGATTTGACACGCAACTCACCCCACATCAAAATAGCCGACTTCCTGGGGGGCGACAGAGCGAACGACTGTCTCCCGGTGGTGGCAAAACACCATCCACAGGTCGCCGATGCGCTGGCCTGGCTGGGTGAGATCACAACCGCCCGTATGACAGGAACCGGTGCCTGCATCTATGGCGAATTTAACAGCCAGGCAGAGGCAGAGAGCGCATGCTCGCGGCTGCCGGAACGATTTCAGGGTTTTGTCGCGCGGGGGCTCAACCGCTCCCCGCTGTTCGACAGGATCGATTCGAGTTAATTGGGGCGTCGCCAAGTGGCTAGGCACCGGGTTTTGATCCCGGCATACGTAGGTTCGAGTCCTACCGCCCCAGCCAAATCTAATAGGGCTGCCTGTCAGAGTCGCCTCTCACAGACGCCCAGGGCGCCGGCTCCACCCGGTCAACCACACTAGCAACAGACCGATATCGGGGGTCCGCTGTGCCTACCAGTGCCATGATGGTTTTTTCCGGAAACGCCAACCCAAGCCTCTCCAGTGAGATCGCCAGCCACCTGAACATGCCGCTCGGCAAGGCCCAAATCGGGCGTTTCAGTGACGGCGAGGTAATGGCCGAGATCCAAGAGAACGTGCGCGGCCGGGACGTGTTTATCGTCCAGCCCACCTCAGCGCCAACCAACGAAAACCTGATGGAACTGCTGGTGATGATCGACGCGATGCGTCTCTCATCGGCCAATCGCATCACCGCTGTCATCCCTTACTTCGGCTACGCCCGCCAGGATCGCCGCCCCCGCTCCTCCCGGGTCCCGATCACCGCCCGCCTTGCCGCCAAGATGATCAGCACAGCCGGTGCCGATCGGGTGCTCACGGTCGATCTGCACGCAGATCAGATTCAGGGCTTTTTCGACATCCCGGTAGACAACGTCTACGCCTCACCGATCCTGCTCAGCGATGTCTGGCGCCAGCGCCACCCGGACCTGATGGTGGTCTCCCCCGATGTCGGCGGCGTGGTGCGCGCCCGGGCGCTGGCCAAGCGACTCGACGACGCCGATCTGGCGATCATCGACAAACGCCGCCCACGCCCCAACGAGGCCAAGGTGATGAACATCATCGGCGAAGTGGAGGGGCGCAGCTGTGTGCTGATCGACGACCTGGTCGACACCGCTGGCACCCTCTGCCAAGCCGCCCAAGCCCTCAAGGAGCATGGTGCCGCCAAGGTCGTCGCCTACTGCACTCATCCGGTACTCTCCGGCCCGGCGGTGGACAACATCAGCAACTCGGTACTCGACGAGCTGGTGGTGACCAACACCATCCCGCTCTCGGATGCGGCCGCGGCCTGCGACAGGATCCGTCAGGTCAGCATCGGCGAGCTGCTGGCCGAGACTATGCGCCGCATCAGCGGCGAGGAGTCGGTCAGCTCGCTGTTTGTCGACTAATCCACATCTCAAGTCACCAGCACGACCACTGGCAAATCCCTGCAATCCTGATAGAATCGCGCGTTCGCCGGAATTCCGGCGTGACAGGCGCCGTCTTGGTCGCGGGGCAGCGCAATCCAATCAAAATGATTAATCAGGAGATTGACATGTCCGTCAGTTTTGAAATTACTGCACAGCCCAGGAGCGATACAGGGAAAGGTGCGAGCCGCCGCCTGCGCCGCACCGGCATGGTCCCCGGCATCATCTACGGCGGCCACCAGGAACCCTCCATGATCTCGCTGGCCCACAACGAGCTGATCCTGCACCTGGATCATGAGGCCTTCTACTCCCACATCCTCAACCTGAAGGTTGGTGACGCCACTGAGCAGGTGGTGCTGAAGGATCTGCAGCGCCACCCGGCCAAGCCGTTCATCATGCACATCGACTTCCAGCGCATCAGCGCCGGCGAGAAGATCCGCATGCAAGTGCCGCTGCACTTCACCAACCAAGAATCCGCACCCGGCACCAAAGCGGGTGGCCAGGCCTCCCACATGCTCAGTGATGTGGAGATCACCTGCCTGCCAAAGGATCTGCCCGAGTTCATCGAAGTCGACATGGGCGAGATGAACGTTGGCGATGCCATCCACCTCTCCGAGCTGAAACTGCCCGCTGGTGTGGAGCTGCCCTCCAGTGAGCATGAGGACACCATCGTGGTCAACATCCATAGCGGCCACACCGCAACTGACGAGGATGAGACTGAAGAGGGCGCTGCAGAGTAAACCTGCCGCCCTGTGGGGCAGGCTCTGCCTGCCCCGCTCCAACCGTTTATGCCCCCCATCAACGCCCACCCCATCAAACTCATCGTCGGACTCGGAAACCCGGGTGGCGACTACGCTGAGACCCGCCACAACGCCGGCTTCTGGTTCGTCGAACAACTCGCCAGGCGCTACAACGGCAACTTTCGCGCTGAATCGCGCCACCATGGCCAGCTCTGCCGCATCAGCGTCAGCGGACGTGACTGCCGGCTGTTGATGCCATCTACCTTCATGAATCGCAGCGGTCAGTCGGTGTCGAGTCTTGCCAGCTACTTCAAGATCGCCCCGGAAGAGATCCTGGTCGCCCATGACGAACTCGATCTACCCACCGGCCAGGCCCGCCTCAAGCGCGGCGGCGGCCACGCCGGGCATAACGGTCTACGCGACATCATGAGCGCCATCGGCAGCCGTGACTTCCTGCGCCTGCGCATCGGCATCGACCGCCCCCAGCAGAAGGGACCGGTCACTAACTATGTACTGGGGCGCCCCTCCAAACAGCAGCGCAGCGAGATCGAGGATGCCATCGACAAGGCCGCCGACTGCCTCGAGCTCCTGATTCAAGGCGAGTTGCCACAGGCGATGAACCGACTCCACAGCAGCCGCTAACGGCAGGATCATAAAGTCGGCTTATAATAGCCAAGCAGACTATTCTTATATTGCGCGGCCAAGCGGCCACACAACCGTTCTGATCTGGAGACCTGGCGATGACCTACAGCCGTATCCTGCTAACTGCACTTCTACTCCTTCTCTGCTGGCCGCTAGCTGCAGAACAGAGCGACCCGGAGGCGATCGCGCTGCTGCAGAAGAGCGAGGCACTGATGCGCTCCAGCGGCACTATCGCCCAATATAAGCTCGAGATCATCCGCCCCGATTGGCAGCGCACCATGGAGTTTGTCAGCCACGACGACTATCCCAACAACCGTTTCCGCATGGAGATACTCTCGCCACGCAAGACCAAGGGCACGGTATTTTTAAAGATCGGCGACCAGCTCTCGATGTTTCTCCCTAAGTTACGCCGTCAGATCGCCATCTCCCCGGCGATGATGCACGACGCCTGGATGGGTTCTGACTTCAACAACCAGGATCTACTCGAAGCCAACTCGTTGATCGATGACTACACCCATCACATCACTGCACGCCAGGGTGAAGGCAAAACAGCGCTCATCACCATCACCTCTCTGCCCAAACCCAACGCCAAGGTCAGCTGGAGCAAGCTGCAGCAGCAGATCCGCGGCGACGGCATCCCGGTCTCCATCACCTACGGCTGCAATGACCCCACAGGCGGTCGGCAGCTAAAGTTTGAAGCGGTGCAGAAACTTGGTGGCCGCAACATCCCCACCCGCATGATCATGCAGCCACAAGACCAGCCTGGCAGGCGCACCGTCATCACCATCAAATCAGCATCCTTCAACCAACCCCTGGATGAGGCGTTGTTTGCCCCACAGGCAAAGAAAAAATAGTCGATACTCCTGCTCATGGGGAACACTGCAAGCTCGGCCAACCGACTGATTCTTGCTGTCGCACTGCGCAGCCTGAGCGACAATCTGCGCCGCACCCTGCTCACGGTGGGAGCGATCGCAACCGGCCTCGCCTCGTTGATCTTCCTCTGGGGCTTTAACGATGGCCTGCACCACAACATGCTGCAGAACTTTCAGGAGTCGATCATCGGCAGCCTGCAAATCCACCGCCAAGGATTCTTTGAAAACCCCAAGCTATCACTCCATCTGCGCCATCCCGATCAGGTCACTCAAACCCTCAACCGACTCGGTGCGAACACATGGAGCCCACGTCTGGAGAGCTTCGCCCTAGCCGCCTCTGACACCACCACCGAAGGGGTGATGCTGATCGGCATGGACCCAGTGCACGAACCCCGTGTCACCAAGCTGAAAGAACGTATCGGCGAGGGGCGTTTCCTACAGCCTGGCGATGCGTTTGTCTGCATCCTCGGCGCCACCACCGCGCGCAATCTCAAGATCGGGCTGGGCGACTCCCTGGTACTACTCGGCTACGACCGCTTTGGTGCGCTGGTGGCGGAGGAGTTCCGTCTGATTGGCATCATCACCAGCGGTGAGATGGGGCTCGACCGTGGCATGGCGCTCACCAGCCTAAGCGCACTGCAGGAGATGCTCGACTTCCCCGGTGGTGTTACAGACCTGGTGGTCAGGGTTCCGGAAGAGCGCCTCGATTCGTTGAAGGCGGATCTTCTGCTGACACTAGCCGATCAGGACCTGGAGGTGATGGCCTGGAGCGACATGTTTCCGGTGATGCAGGAGTGGATCACCCTGCACAACGGCTTCCTCTACCTGTTCCTCGGCGTTGTGTTGTTCATTGTGCTGGCCGGTGAACTCAATACCCTGTTGCTGTCGATGCTTGAACGCACCCGCGAATTTGGCATCTTCATGGCGATCGGCACCCAGCCCCGTCAGCTCACCCTGATGATCCTCAGCGAGGCGCTGGCGATCGGCCTGCTTGGCATCTTCTGCGGCATTCTGCTCGGTATTGCGATTGTGCTGCTCACCCAACACACCGGCATCGATCTGTCGCTGCTGCTGGGCTCCACCACCCGCTTCTATGTCGACCCGTTGATCTACCCGAATCTCAACCTGCAACATCTCGGCATCACCACCCTGGCGATCCTGCTCACCTCCCTGCTGGCGGGCATCTACCCCGCGCGGCGAGTCAGCCGACTGCAACCCGCCGAGGCGCTGCGCCATGTCTGACGCAACCAGGCTCCCCGCCCGCCTCTATCTGCAGCTGAGTCTGCGCAATCTCTGGCGCAATCCGCGGCGCACCCTCATCACCCTCTCCGTGATGATCTTCGGCATCGCCACCCTGACCCTGCTCGGCGCGCTCAACGATGGCTGGCTCGAGCAGATGCGTACCAACTTCATCCTTAGTTTCACCGGCCATGTGCAAGTGCATGCACAGGGTTTCGAGGCATCGCAGAACCTGGCTGATCACATCGAGCTGCCTGAGGAGGTGACTAGCCTGATGTCGAGCATCATCGAGGTCCAGGGCTGGACCCAGCGCATCCGCAGCTCCGGGCTGATCTCACGCGGCGGCAACAGTGCCGGCGTGCAGATCATGGCCATCGACCCCGAACAGGAGACCTGGGTCACCCACATGCACGAGTCTGTAGTGCAGGGGCGCTGGCTCAATCCAGGTATGGCCCACGATCTACTGCTTGGCGCAACCGTGGCACAGAATATCGGCGCAAAACTGGGCGACCGGGTGGTGCTGATGTCACAGACTGCCAGCGGCAAGATGGTCTCAGAGATCTTCTTCCTGCGTGGCGTCATCGAGTCGGGCGCACCGCAGATCGACCGCACCCTGGCACTGATCCCGCTCGATTCGACGCAACTCTGGCTCGGCATGCCGGGAGTGGTCACCGACATCGTTATCCGCGCCCAGCAACACCAGGATACCGACCGCATCCGGCGCATCCTACGCCAGCTTCTCTCGGAGCAGGACTACGAAATCCTCACCTGGAAGGCTCTCGATCCAATGGTCCGCCAGTGGCTCGACTTTAGTGATGCCTACGGGCTGGTGATCATCCTGGTCGTGGCACTGCTGGTGCTGGTGGAGATCCTCAACACCATGCTGATCGCCCTGCATGAACGACAGAAGGAGCTGGCGATCATGCTCGCAGTGGGCACCCGTCGCCGGCAGATCTTTGCCATGCTGCTGTTGGAGGCGGTAATGCTGATCCTGTTCGGTAGCCTGCTCGGTTATCTGGTCGGTGGCGCGGTGGTGTTTGCACTGGCCGATCAGGGGGTCGACCTCTCCGCCTATGCCAATGCCTTCCAGTTTTTCTATATGGACCCGGTCATCGTGCCGAACCTGAGCGCCGAGAGCACCCGGCGTATCCTCGGCACCACCCTGATTGCTTCACTGGTGGCCGGCATCTATCCCGCCTGGCAGGCCACTCGCATCCAGCTCAGCCAATCTCTAAGAATCCAGTAAGCCCATGCAAGAAAACAAAAGCAACAACATCATCGAGGCCAAAGATATCTACAAGTGCTACTGGGTCGGCACCATGCCCTATCCTGCCCTCAACGGTATCAACCTACACATCAAGCCCGGCGAGTTTACGGTACTGGCGGGACGCTCCGGTTCGGGCAAGAGCACCCTGCTCAACCTGATCGGCGCACTGGAGTCTGCAGACCGGGGGCAGATTCTCATCGACGGAAAGAACATCCTTGCCCAACCCGAACAGCAGCGCAGCCAGTTCCGGCTGCGAAACATCGGCTTTGTGTTCCAGTCTTACAATCTGGTGCGGGTGCTCAGCGCACGGGAGAATGTCGCCTATGTCTGTCAGCTGCAGGGCAAGAGCCGCAAGCAGAGCGAGGCGATCGCCAACCACTGGCTAAACGAGGTCGGTATAGAGCATCTTGGCTATCGTCGCCCAGACCAGCTCTCCGGCGGCCAACAACAGCGGGTTGCAGTTGCCCGGGCGCTGGCCAGCGAACCTCGCATCGTACTGGCGGATGAACCCACCGCGAATCTCGACTCCAGCACCGGGCGGGATCTGATCCAGTTAATGCAGGGGCTAAATCAGAAGTTGGGTACGACCTTCCTGATCTCCTCCCACGATCCGGACGTGATACAGGCCGCCGGACGCCTGATTAAGCTGGCCGACGGGCGGGTGGTGAATGCCGACCAACCACAGTCGAGCCAGCCTGTCAGCATCACCAGCGCCTGCCCGATGCAAAACTTGCCGCTGCGGGAGCGCCTGCGCGGCTTCTTCCGCAAAAAGAACAACCGGGCAACAAAAAAACGGCAACGCCCAATTGGACGCCGCCGCTCCTGATAGCCTCACCATCAAATCCACTGGCGGCGCGACCGCTACGCTCGGAGGCGCTGCTCGGCGAAGGCGATCCGCTTTGACTCCTTCAGGTGTTTGGGAAGAAAATTGAGCTTCTTCTTGGGATATTGGGGGGCAATGTAAAAACTCATAGTGGGATGATCTGATTTTTACTCTGACTCCAAATTTGTAAATTTTAGACGGGACAACTTCTCCGTGTTACCTGCACACTTGCTGCAGGATTGCCTTGATATCTAGAAACTCTATCTTCTTTGTATGGTTTCGAATAATGCCGTCACTCTGGAGCTTGGTCAGCACCCGGCTGAGGGATTCAGGCCGCAAACCCAGATAACTGGCGATATCTCCTTTTGACATGGGCAGATCCACGCTGCCTGTATTGTCGTTTTTCTTAATGATCTTCTTTTCGCAAAGCATCTGCAGAAAAAATAGCAGACGCTTTTCACCACTCACATAGCGCCCATGCACGATGGTCTCGTTCGTGTAGCGAATCTTCTGCCCCAGAATGATCAATAGCTTCCGTTGTAGCCTCGGCACGAACGAACAAAGCGACTCAAGCTGATTAAAAGGGAGTTCACAAACCAAAGTCCGCTCCAATGCGATGGCATCGTGGCCATATTGCTGGGCACCGATCGACTCCAGGCCCACCAGGTCGTCCCGAAAAAAGAAACCATCCACCAATTTCGCACCCTCGAAAGAGGCGGTTTCGATCTTGGCAGCACCCGACTGAATGACAAACAAGGACTTGAATTTGCCCTCTACCCTGAAGATGGCCTCTCCGGGCTGGAAAGGACCCAGGGTGCGAGTAATCTTACGTAGCCCCAGCAGCTGCTCTTCACTGAGTCCCTCCCCCAGGCAGCGATGCCTCGCTTCACACTTAGAACAATCCAATTCAGATTGATGCTTAGCGGCTTGTCCTTGCGGCGATGCTGCCTGACCATCCCCGCCTCCTTCACTGGTCGTTATGTTTTTTTCCATTTTTTCTGAGGATGCAATTTAAAATAAAAGGGGTCGGAGTCAAACCGGATAACACGCGCCACCTAGCCGTAACGCAGTAGTACGGTTTGACTCCGACCCCTTGGTGTCGTCCTTGGTGCCTTGGTGAGGAGGCGTGGGTCAGATCTCTTTATATATCTCGCTGCCCTGCTGCTTAAACTCCACCGACTTCTCATTCATACCCTGCTTCAACGCGTCGATCTCTGAAATCCCCTGTTTGGCGGCAAATTCGCGCACCTCCTGGGTGATCTTCATGGAGCAGAAATGGGGGCCGCACATGGAGCAGAAATGCGCCACCTTGTGGGAGTCGTGGGGCATGGTCTCGTCATGGAAGTCGCGAGCCTTTTCCGGATCGAGGCCGAGGGCGAACTGATCCTCCCAGCGGAACTCGAAGCGCGCCTTGGACATAGCGTTGTCCTGTAGCTGGACGCCGGGAAACCCCTTGGCCAGGTCGGCGGCGTGGGCCGCCACCTTGTAGGTAATGATGCCTTCCCGCACGTCTTCTTTATTCGGCAGGCCCAGATGCTCTTTGGGCGTAACGTAGCAGAGCATAGCGGTGCCATACCAACCGATCTGTGCCGCACCGATGCCTGAGCTGAAGTGATCGTAGCCGGGGGAGATATCGGTGACCAGCGGGCCGAGGGTATAAAACGGCGCCTCGAAACAGTCGGCCAACTCCTTGTCCATGTTCTTTTTGATCATCTGCATCGGCACATGGCCAGGGCCTTCGATCATCACCTGCACGTCATGTTTCCAGGCGATCTTTGTGAGCTCCCCCAGGGCCTCCAGCTCACCGAACTGGGCGGCGTCGTTAGCATCAGCCAGGCAGCCGGGGCGCAGGCCGTCACCCAGAGAGAAGGCGACGTCGTAGGCCTTCATGATCTCGCAGATATCTTCGAAGTGGGTGTAGAGAAAATTCTCCTCATGATGGGCCAGACACCACTTGGCGAGGATCGAGCCGCCACGGGAGACGATACCGGTGACGCGATCAGCCGTCAGCGGCACGTGACGCAACAGCACGCCAGCATGAATGGTGAAGTAGTCGACGCCCTGCTCCGCCTGCTCGATCAGGGTATCGCGCATGATCTCCCAGGTGAGATCCTCGGACTTGCCGTTAACCTTCTCCAGCGCCTGATAGATGGGCACGGTGCCGATCGGCATGGGGCTATTGCGCAGGATCCACTCACGGGTCTCGTGGATGTTTTTGCCGGTGGAGAGGTCCATCAGGGTATCGCCGCCCCAACGGGCGGACCAGGCCATCTTCTCCACCTCCTCGTCGATGGACGAGCTGACGGCGCTGTTACCGATGTTGGTATTGATCTTCACCCGGAAGTTGCGACCAATGATCATCGGCTCCATCTCCGGGTGGTTGATGTTGGCGGGAATGATGGCACGCCCGGCGGCGATCTCGGAGCGCACAAACTCCGGGGTAATCTCATCAGGGATCTGCGCGCCCATCGGCTCACCGGCGTGCTGGCGTAGCAGTTTGGCGTAGCGTGGATCGGCCTTCATCTCCTGCAGACGGCAGTTCTCGCGGATCGCCACGAACTCCATCTCCGGAGTGATGATGCCCTGGCGAGCGTAGTGCATCTGGGTGACGTTCTGGCCCGGCTTGGCACGACGCGGGGCGCGGATGTGCTCGAAGCGCAGACCGGCCAATTCCGGATCGCCCTGGCGGGCGCGACCGTATTCAGAGCTGGGGCCCTCCAGCTGTTCGGTGTCATTCCGCTCATCGATCCAGCCAGAGCGCAGGTCGGGCATGCCCTTCATCAGGTCGATCTTCTGCTCCGGGTCAGTAAAAGGACCAGAGGTGTCGTAGACGGTAATCGGCGGGTTCTCTTCCGCACCGAAACTGGCGGCGGTGGGATCCTGCTCGATCTCGCGCATCGGCACGCGGATATCGGGGCGCGAACCCTCGACATAGATCTTCTTCGACTTGAGGAAGGGACGGGTCACCTCTTCGGAGAGGTTGGCGGTCTTTTTGATAAAATCTTCTGGGATGGCGCTCATGGTGGCTGCTCTCAAGATACAGAGGGAAGCGAGCGCTGTCGGTGCGTTCAGCTTCCCTACGCCGGCATTAACCGGATCAGGTGGTAAGGGTCTCTCTCAGCCTGAAAATCAGGCGCCCCTAGCTGGTTGTCTCACTGTGTGGGGGGTTGTTTACTGCGCCGACCATGGCGCCACGTTGATTGGGGCTTATCACCCCTCCGCTGCAATCCCGGAACAGTATATAGATGGCGCCATGCAATGCAATTCCGTCCCAACTTAAAGCCAATAAACATCACGGGGTTATCAACCGCCACGATCATCATGCAGGGAAACCGTCCACCAGTTATTCAGATCCACAGCCCCCTGCTCCACCACCTCGGAGTCTAGCCTCCTCTCCACCGCCGTACCCCTCCGCCTTGCCTGAAACAGGCAAAATCCGTAGGCTTGTTTAGCACAGTCAATTCAATATTAGGCACAAGGTTTTACCAATGATCGAGAGCAGTATCGAACGGGCCCGCTTCAATATGATCGAGCAGCAGATCCGGCCCTGGGAGGTTCTCTCCCCGGCGGCACTGGAGACCCTGCAGACGCTACCCCGCGAGGCTTTCGCGCCGGCGGCCTACCGCGGCCTGGCATTTGCCGATTGCGAGATCCCGCTCGGCCACGGCGAGGCGATGCTCTTCCCGCGTATCGAAGGCAAGGCGCTGCAGTCGCTCGACATCCAGCCCTCTGATCTGGTCTATGAGGTCGGCACCGGCAGCGGTTTTCTCACCGCCTGTCTGGCGAAGCTCGCGCGGCAAGTGGTCAGCATCGACATCCATGCCGACTTCACCGAGCAGGCAGCCGCCCGCCTCGACGAGATGGGCATCCACAACGTCTCGCTGAGCACCGGCAATGCGCTGCAGACCCCGTCGATCAAAGGTCCGTTTGACGCCATCCTGGTCTCCGGCTCGGTCCCCACCAGTGAGCAGGCAGAGATCTTCCGCTCCCAGCTGAAGCCCGGCGGACGTTTGTTTATTGCGGTCGGTGAGGCACCGGTGATGGAGCTGCTGCTAATTACCCGAGAATCGGAGCGCGCGTTCCGTGAAGAGGCTATCCTCGAGACTGAACTGAAGGCGTTGCAGGGAGCCGCGCCAGCGAAGTCATTTGAGTTCTGAATCCAAGCGCCGGGAGCCGATTCTCTGCGCATTGCGCCTGACCATTTCGACAAAACGAGATGCGCGATGAATCTGCACAAAGTAAGACTACCGCTTGCCCATGCAAAAAGCTCCCAGCTGCTGATCATCAATGTGCAAGAGAAGCTGGCGAAGGCGATGTACACGCCGCATCGCGAGCAGATGCTAATCAACATCAACCGCCTGAGCCAGGCGGCCCAGATACTGGAGATCCCAGTGGTGCTCTCGGAGCACTACGCCAAGGGCCTTGGACGCACCCTGCCTGAGATCACCCAGCACCTTGCCCCCGAGGTGGATGCCAAAGACAAGCTCGCCTTCTCCTGCTGCACCGCCCCCGGCTTCGAGGAAGAGCTTGAGCGCGCCGAAGAGCGCAAGCAGATCATCATCGTTGGCCTGGAATCCCACATCTGTGTACTGCAGACGGCATCCGGCCTGCAGCAGTGGGGGTATCAGGTGTTTGTGGTGGAAGACGCTATCGCCTCCCGCTCATCCAATAACCGCCGCAACGCCATCGAACGCTTGCGTGGTGGCGAGGTCATCATCAGCAATGCGGAATCGGTCGCCTATGAGTGGCTGAGTGACGCCGGCCACGCCCACTTCAAAGCGGTCACACAACTTTTTCGTTAGCGCCACCCGCCGGCCAACAGCTGATCGACCTGCTGCAGCAGCCGCTGCAGCGCACCACGATTGGCCTCCACCAGCTCCCGGCCCCGCTCACCCACCACGCTGCGCTGACTGGCATCTCCCAGCCAGCTCAGCAACAGGGCGACCAGCCCGGCGACATCCTGCACTTGGCGGGCCGCACCCTGGGCCAGAAACAGCTCACTGATCTCGGCAAAGTTGAACACATGCGGGCCAAACACCACCGGCACCCCCTGGGCCGCCGCCTCGAGGATGTTATGCCCACCCACCGGCACCAAACTGCCCCCTATGAAGGCCAGATCAGCAGCACCGAGAAACAACGGCAGTTCCCCCATGCTGTCGCCGAGAAACACCGCCGTGCTCCCGCTGCAGGGACGCTGCTGCGAACGGCGCACCATCGCCATCCGACTGACGCTCACCAGTTCGGCGACCCGCTCGAAACGTTCCGGATGACGCGGCACCAGCACCAGCAGCGCATTCGGCAGACGCTCACGAATCTGCGCGTGGGCCTCAAGGATCGGTCCCTCCTCACCCTCGTGGGTGCTGGCAGCGATCCACACCGGTCGCTCCTGCCCCCACTCGCGGCGCAGCACATCGACCTGCTCACGCAGGCTCGCCGGCAGACGCAGATCAAACTTGACACTGCCGCTCACTAGCAACCGCTCGGAGACAGCACCCAGGCCGATGAAGCGTTCTGCGTCCCGCTCACCCTGGGCGGCGATCAGATCGATCCGCTGCAGGGTCTGCCGAGTCAGACCAGACAGTCGCTGATAGCGGCGCGCCGAACGAGCCGAGAGACGCGCATTCGCCAGCAGTGAAGGCACTCCCCGCCGCTGACATTCATGCAGCAGATTGGGCCAGATCTCGGTCTCCATCAGGATCAGGATACGCGGTCGCAGGGCGCGAAAAAAACGCCGCACCACCAGCGGCACATCCAGTGGGGCATAGATGTGGTGCACCTCACCGCCAAACAGCTCATCAACCCGCCTGGCACCGGTGGGGGTGGTGGTAGTGACCACCAGCGGCATCTGCGGATAGCGCAGCAGCAGCTCACGGATCAGCGGCTGGGCGGCCTGCACCTCGCCCACCGAGACCGCGTGCAGCCAGATCGAATCCTGCTGCAGGGTCAGCGGCAGTGAACCAAACCGCTCCAGCCAGCGCTGCCGGTAGGCCGGCGCGCGCAGGCTGCGCCAGAAGAGCCGCAGCACCACCAGCGGCAGCAGCAGATAGACCAGCAAAGTGTAGAGGCCGCGCATCAGCGACCAGCCAGGACGGCCTCAATCGCCGTCACGTTTGAACGCAGATGTGCCGGATTGATGGTGCCGATGATCATGCTGCTGACGCCGGGCTGGTCGAAGATGAACGCCATCGAGCGAAGAACTCCCTCAGCTCCCTGCAGGTGGCCACTCATCAGCCCCTTTTTCACCAGCACCCCCTTGCCCGCATCAGCCGCCGCCTGCAGCACCGGCAGCTCTTCGTTGTAATCGAGATTACAGGTCGCCATCACCAGATCGCACTTCTGCACCACTTGCAGCCCGCCCTCAATGGTCTTGCTCGACATACCGATGGCGCGCAGCTTGCCCTCCTGTTTGAGTTGGCGCAGGGTATCCAACACTGGCTCCTGTTCAAGGATTCGCAGATCCTCACCCTGGGAGTGGATCAGCACCAGATCCAGATAGTCGGTTCTCAAGCGCCGCAGACTGCGCTCCACGCTGGCGCGGGTATGCTCGGCGGAAAAATCGAAGCGCGACTCGCCCGCCTCGAAGATCTCCCCCACCTTGGTGGCAATCACCCAGTCGTGACGGCTGCCAGGCAGCAGCTCGCCGAGGCGCTGCTCGCTATTGCCGTAGGCCGGGGCGGTATCGATCAGGTTGATGCCCAGATCGCGGCTCAGCGCCAGCAGCTCCCGCACCGCCCGGTCATCCGGGATCTCGAACCGACTCGGGTACTTCACCTGTTGGTTGCGGCCAAACTTCACCGTGCCCAGCCCCAGCGGGCTGACCTGGATGCCGGTCGTGCCAAGCGGTCTCAGCTCCATTGTGCGTGTTCCCAGGGCAGTGCCGCCCGTTGTGGGGCGGGCCAGTCGGGCACCACCTCTGGTAGATTTGGTTCGATGCCGGCGCTGCGCAACTGCGCCTCCACCCGACGCGCCAGCAGCGGCGCAAAGGCCAGCTTGGTGGGCCAGCCGACCAGCACACCATCCCGTTCCTCCAGATAAGGATTATCGGGGCGCTTGCCGTCAGGCTGGCGGGGTTCGGCGCGATCCACGTTCAGCGTCGCCCACTGCACGCCTCTCAGATCGACCCAAGGGAGCAGCTCCTGCAGCTCCTGTTGCGCCGCGGCTATCTGCGCATCGGCATCGCGGCCAACGCCATTTTCGGCGATATCGCCTCCCAGGTACCAGATCCGCACGCCATCCGCCACTGGGTAGCTGGTGATCGTCAGGCGCGGATTGGCGCTGGCGCCGAGACAGTGGGCATAGAGCTGCGGCAGTGCACCACGCAGCATCACCATCTGCAGCGGGCGACGCTGCATCGCCGGGGTGTCGCGGCCGAGCCGGCGCAGCAGTGTCTGGTTACCGGCACCGGCACTGAGCAGGATGCGCCGGGAGCGGATCTCCAGCTGACGGCCATCCTCGCCCTGCAGCCTTAAATGGTTTTCAGAACAGAACTCGACCACTTCTGGCCCCGCCAGCTGCAGACAACAGTCGCCGTGTTGACGTTGCAGCTCCATAATCAAGGAAGCGATGTCGAGCACCGGCTCATCGAGCTGGTAGACGCTGCCGTGGAACGCTGGGTCACGAAACAGTGCGGGACGATCTTCCCCCTGCACCTCGCTGATCCGGCTCTGCATCACCTTGCCGGCGAAGAAACCCGCCATCCGCGAGAGCATGCCATTCGACCAGAGGTGCTGATGCGAGGCGAGTAGCCGTACCCGGCTCAGATCGATCTCGCCACGGCCAGCTAGGCAGTCACGCCAGATCTGTGGCATCTCGCGAATCGCCTGGGAGGAGCCAGTCAGCTTGCCGGCCAGTGCGTACTTTGTGCCACCATGGATGATCCCCTGGGAGGCCATCGTCTGCACCCCGCCGAGGTACCCCGACTCCAGCAACAGACAGGCGTAGCCGGCCTGGCGCAGGCGGCTCAGGGTCCAGAGACCGGCGATGCCGCCGCCGAAGATGACGATGTCGGTTTCGACTGTTTTCACTTTGATTTTCACCGCGTCGCAACAACTGGCTTGCAGTCGCAGAGCGCTAGTGTCCGTCCGGAAACGCGCATGTTAAACGCAAAGGTCGCAAAGAATTAATTACCTATTAATTCAATCGATTAGGTTATCTGCGACCTCTGTCCTTCCGGGTGCTCTGCGTCTATTCCCGAGCTTCTAAATGCAGACTAGCTCTCCCGGATCGACTCCACTATCCGTGTCGTCGAGACACCTTCCACATAGCTCAGCACCCGCACCTCGCCCCCCGCCTCGCGGGTGCAGGCTGCGCCGGGGATCTTGTCCGGATCATTGTCGCCGCCTTTTACCAAAAAATCAGGCTTGAGGCGGCAGATCAACCGCTCTGGGGTCTCTTCACTGAACGGCACCACCCAATCGACACAGGCCAGCGCTGCCAGCACATGCATGCGGTGCTCGAGGCCGTTCACCGGCCGATTCTCGCCCTTCAGCTGGCGCACCGTTTCGTCCACGTTGACCGCCACCACCAGTCGGTCGCCGAGGCGGCTTGCCTCCTCCAGATAGGTGACATGACCGGGGTGGAGGATGTCGAAACAGCCGTTCGTGACAACGATGCTCTCGCCCTGGATGCGGGCGAGGCCGATCAGCCGCAGCAACCCATCCTCATTGACCACGCCGCGATGAGTCGCCTGATGCTCGAGCATCGCCGCCTTGAGTTCGTCCACCGTCACCGAGGCGGTGCCGAGTTTCCCGACCACCACCCCGGCGGCCACGTTGGAGATGTGGGTCGCCAACTCCAGGCTGAGCCCGGCCCCCAAGCCCGCCGCCAACACTGAGATCACGGTGTCGCCGGCACCGGTAACATCGAACACCTCGCGAGCATGGGTCGGCATGTGTCGGGGTTCCAGGTCGCGCTGCAGCAGGCTCATCCCCTGCTCACCACGGGTGATCAGTAGCGCCTGCAGATCATGCTGTCGGATCAGCGCCTGGCCCTTGCTGACGATCTCCTCCTGATCCCGGCAGGGGCCGACCACCGACTCGAACTCGGCCAGGTTGGGGGTCAGCAGGGTAGCGCCACGGTAGAGTGAAAAATCCTGCTGTTTTGGGTCCACCAGCACCGGCTTGCCGTGCTGCCTGGCCAGCTCGATCAGCCCCTGGATATCCTGCAGGGTGCCCTTGGCGTAGTCAGAGAGCAGCAGTAGATCGACCTCTTCGATCACTGCGCGGCAGGCCTCCAGCAGCAGCTCGCTGCCGGCGGCCGGGAAGTCATCCTCAAAGTCTAGGCGAATCAACTGCTGGTGACGGCTGACCACCCGCAGCTTGGTGATGGTGGGAAGGCCATCCAGATATTCGAAACGGCAGTCGACCCCGGCGGCATCAAGGATATCCCCCAGCATCCGACCCGGCTCGTCATCACCGATGATGCCTGCCAGCATGGCGTTGCTTCCCAATGCGGCGACATTCAGCGCCACATTGCCGGCGCCACCGGGGCGCTGTTCCTCTTCGCCCACCCGCACCACCGGCACCGGCGCCTCCGGCGAAATGCGCACCGCCTCGCCGTGCCAGTAGCGGTCGAGCATCACATCCCCCACCACCAGGATGCGGGCCTGCTCAAAGCTGGGAATTTCGATCGACATCGCTCTCGTCCGGGTCACAGGAAAAGCGCGATCATAGCATGAGCACCGCGCCAACTGGTGATCACTAGGCCGCCCCGGTAGAATTGCCGACGGATTTCTTTACACCCCGCCAGGACCGAGCCCGCATGCCCAAACTCACCAGCAAGACCCTCTATCTGCGGCTGCTCGGCTACGTCAAACCCTACCGCCGGCTGTTTGCGCTCTCGATCTTCTTCACCGTGCTGCTGGCGCTCACCGAACCGATGCTGCCGGCACTGCTCAAACCACTGCTCGACGGCAGTTTCGTGGAGAAGGATCCGCAGACGATCCGTCTGATGCCGTTCGCCCTGGTCGGCGTGTTTCTGCTGCGCGCCCTCACCAGCTATGCCAGTACCATGACCATCAACGCGGTCTCGACCCGGGTGGTGATGGACCTGCGCAACCAGATCTTTGACAAGCTACTGTGCCTGCCCAACCGCTTCTATGATGACAACCCCACCGGCACCGTGCTCTCCAAGGTCACCTTCAACGTCGAGCAGGTGGCCGCCGCCTCCACTGAGGTACTGATCGTGCTGGTGCGCGACTCGGTGGCGGTGCTCGGGCTGGTCGGCTACATGCTCTGGCTCAACTGGCGACTGACCCTGGTGGTGTTCCTGCTGGCGCCGATCATCGTGCTCATCGTGCGCCTGATCAGCAAGCGTCTACGCCGCCTCAGCCACTCGATCCAGAGCTCGATGGGGGAGATGACCCATGTGCTGGAGGAGGCGATCCAGGGCAACCAGGTGATCAAACTGTTCGGTGGCCAGGCCTACGAGTCGGGCCGTTTCCGCGAGATCAGCAACTGGGTGCGGCGCTACCACATGAAACGCGTCGCCGCCGCCTCGATCAGCTCACCCGCCGGCCAGATGGTAATGGTGCTGGGACTCGCCGGGATGCTCTATTTTGCCTCGATCCAATCGCTCAACGACCAGCTCAGCGTCGGCTCCTTTGTCTCCTTCATCGCCGCCATTGTGATGCTGCTGTCACCGCTGAAAAAGCTGATCCGCATCAACGAGCAACTACAGCAGGGGCTGGCGGCGGCAGAGAGTGTGTTTGACCTGGTCGATGAGCCGAGCGAGGCAGACCAGGGGCAGCGACCGATCGAACGCCTCAGCGGCCAGATCCACTTTGAGAGGATCCACTTCAGCTACCAGGGCGCAAGTGAGCCGGCCCTGCGCGACATCGACCTGAAGATCGCGACCGGCGAGACCGTTGCCCTAGTCGGCCCCTCCGGCAGTGGCAAGAGCACCCTGGCGAGCCTGCTGCCGCGTTTCTATGAGCTGAATCAGGGCCGGATTCTGCTCGACGGCATCGACTGCCGTGAGATGCCACTGGCACAGCTGCGCAACAACATCGCCCTGGTGAGCCAGGATGTCACCCTGTTCAACGACACGGTAGAGGCCAACATCGCCTACGGGTTGATGCGCGGCACCCCCCGCGACAAGGTGCTGGAGGCGGCCCGCGCCGCCCACGCCATCGAGTTCATCGAACAGATGCCAGACGGCATCGAGACCCTGATCGGCGAAGATGGCACCCGCCTCTCCGGCGGCCAGCGCCAACGCCTCGCCATCGCCCGCGCGCTGCTCAAGGATGCGCCGATCCTGATCCTCGACGAGGCCACCTCGGCACTCGACAACGAATCGGAGCGCTACATCCAGGAGGCACTGCAGACCCTCACACAGAACCGCACCACTCTGATCATCGCCCACCGCCTCTCTACCATCGAGAGCGCCGACCGGATCCTGGTGATGGAGCAGGGCCGCATCATCGAGCAGGGCGACCACACCAGCCTGATGGCCCGCAACGGGGTCTATCGCACACTTTACGACACCCAGTTCGCCAGTTAGTCGAGGATCAACTCACCAACCAGCAGCGCATCCACTGCGGCGATTACCCGCTGCGCCGGCAGCTGATCAAGGCAAAGGCTAGCACTGCCCTTGTGACGCTCGCACCCCTCCTCCCGGCAGGGCACGCAGGCCTCCGCATAGTGCGGCTGCAGCAGGCTCACATTGGCCACCCGCTGCGCTGTTTCGGAATACATCTTGAATGGCGGCTGAGTATCGGCATAACCGCTCGGCCAGGGGCCCCACTTGACCGGGTTGCTCGGACCGAACAGCGCCAGAGTTGGCGTACCGCAGGCGGCAGCCAAGTGGGTCAGGGCGGTATCCGGGCCGACAAACAATGATGCGTGACGCATCAATGCCGCCAGCTCGCCGAAGCCAAAGCCCGCCGGGATTGCCAACGCCGACTCCGGCAGCGTTGCCGCCAGTCGCTCGCAGAAGCTACGCTCCTCCGGGTCTGGCCCGCCGGTGATCAGCAGTTTCAGACCACGCCCAGCAAGATGCGTGAGCAGCGCCTGCCAGCCCGCCTCGGTCCAGCGCTTGTAGCGCCACATGGGAAAAGGATGGAGCAGCACAAACGCATGTCGGCCAAGGAATCCGCCCAGCTCACCGAAGGGGTCACTCGCAGCGACGGGCGGTACCAGCTGGTGCAGCGGCGCGATGCCCAGCACCCGCGCCAGCATCAGATTCTGCTCAACGGTGTGGGTCTGGACATTATCGAGCAGGGCCCAGCCCTGGTTGATCCAGCGTTTCCAACGGCTCTTGGGCAGCAGGTCAGGGATTAGGCTGAGCCGCCTGGGCGCTGCCAGGAACGCATAGACATTCGGCCGATCCCCCGCCAGCGTCGAGACTGCCAGCTCGTAGCGGCGAAAGATACGCCGCCACAGCGCCCGGTACTGGGCGAAGTCGGGGTGCTCCTCGATCTCGATCACCTGATTCAGATCGGGATTGCCCTGCAGCATCTGGCCCTTGTTTTTGTAGACCAAGACATCGATCACCGCCTCCGGCCAGGCACGGCGCATCGAACGCAACAGCGGCGTCGCCAGCAGCACATCGCCGATCTGCCGGGTAGCGATCAGCAGCACTCGCTTAGGTGGTTTAGTGAGAGGCCGCTGCAGCGGCTTGAATGCAGGCAGCTCAGCCACCACCCACCTCCAGCGTCGGATTCAGGTAACGACTCACCCCCTGCTCGGCATAGGCACTGCGCTCACCCAATAGGGTTGCCTCCAGCCGCTGGCGGTTCTGCGTCTCCATGGCACGGGGATTCTCGATATGCCAGAGATGCAACACTGGCAGGGCAAAACGGCCATCCTTGTGATAGTGGCCACTGGCGATCAGCCGTGCCGCCAGATCAGCATCCTCATGTCCCCAGCCCTGGAACGACTCATCGAACCCGTTCACTGCGAGAAAATCCTCCTGCCAGAGTGCCAGATTACAGCTCCGCGCCCCCTGCCAGCGCCGTGCCCAGCGTTTGCGGAAGCGCGCCTCACCGATCCGCAGCAGCGGTAGCAGGCGATTGACCCCGCCGCTAAGGCGGGCGGTGAGCCACTGCCTGGCGCTCCAGTCCGGCGGCCAGAGCTCGCCGTCGAGCACCCGCCGACTGAGGCTGGAATTCAGCAGCAGGCGGTTGCCGGCGACAAACCAGCC
This sequence comes from endosymbiont of Ridgeia piscesae, assembly GCF_001443665.1. Lineage (NCBI taxonomy): Bacteria > Pseudomonadati > Pseudomonadota > Gammaproteobacteria > endosymbiont of Ridgeia piscesae. Next base: position 39,801 of record NZ_KQ557137.1, read on the forward strand.
CGGCTCGGCGAGGCCCAGCTGGCGCTCGACAAAATGGGGGAAGGCGATGCAGTCGTGGTCGAGAAAGATCAGATAGTCGCCGCTGGCTCGGGCCACTGCACGGTTACGGATCGCCGCCGCACGAAACCCCTGATCCGGCTGCCAGACGTGATGCAGCGGACAGGGCGCGCTCACTGCCAGCTGCGCGATCTGCTCACGGGTCTGAGGCCCTGAGCCATCATCGGCGACGATGATCTCATCCGGCAGCCGGCTCTGCCGAAACAGGCTCTGCACAACACAGGCGAGCGCCTCCGGCCACTGGTAGCTGGTGACGATCAGGCTCACTCTCACCGACGCCGCCCCAGGTAATAGAGTTTGAGGTATTTGTAGTAGACCCCCTCGGCATTGGAGATCGCCAGCATCAACCCCTCGCGGCCATCGAGAAAGCCGGCACGCAAGATATAACCGCGCAGGAAGCTCCAGAGACCACGCAGCAGCGCCTTGCCGACCCCACCCCGCTTGCCCTGTTGCAGCATCCGCTCGGCGCTGGCGCTGGAGTAACGGTTGACCTTCTCCAGCACCTGCTCCAGGTTGTCGAAACTCTGGTGGGTAAGCGGGTTCTCCAGACGCCCCGCTGGTGGCACGAACAGCAGACGTTCATGGACCAGATCATCGCTGAAGCGCGCCTTGCCGCGACGGAACAGCCGTGCCACATAGTCGGGCCACCAGCCACCGTGGCGCATCTGCCGGCCACAGTAGGAGGAGAGCCGAGGAATCTTGTAGACTGCCGGGGTCTCATCAGCCAACACCAGCAGTTGGTGGATCTCCGCCTGCAGCGCCTCGGGCACCTGCTCATCCGCATCAATCGACAGCACCCAGTCGCCACTGGCCTTGTCGAGCACTCGGTTTTTCTGCACGCCAAAGCCTTGCCAGTCGCGGTTCACAAACACCTTGTCGGTGTATTCTCGACAGATCGCCAGAGTCTCGTCACTACTGCCGGAGTCGAGCACCAGGATCTCGTCGGCCCAGCTCACCGACTCCAGGCAGGCACGGATCCGCGCCGCCTCGTTACGGGTGATGATGATCACGCTGAGGGAGGCGGGCGTACCCTCGCACAGCGCCTGGGCGGTGGCCTCTCTGGTCCTGGCAAACAGGATCCCGGCAAGGATCACATAGAACTTGCCCTCACCATGGTCCATCAGGAAGGAGTTAAAGAGGCAGCCCAACGCCATCGCCAACACCAGCGCCTGAGCCGGCCTCCGCTGTTCCGGCCGCATCAAACCGGCAAAACGCCACTGCAGTAGAAAAAACAGCAACAGTGCGCCCATCCCCAGTAGCCCCAGCTGCACCCCCAGATTGAGATATTCGTTATGGGGATTGTCGGTCAGCGGCACCCCCTTGGCGTTGGCGTGCTGCTGGTACTCGTGGATAAAGCTGCCGGTACCGGTACCGATCAGGGGATGCTTCAGGATCAGTTCGATGGAGTTTTCATAGTAGGAGAGGCGCAGACCGGTGGAGCTCTCTGCTGCCCCTCCCTCAAAGTAACTGCTGGCATTATCCAGCAGCGCCTGCATCCGTGGCCGAAAACCGTCGGAAAACTGCATCGCCGCAGCTCCCAGCGCCAGTGTCAACAGCGCTCCGACCAACAGGCCGCGCCAGCGCCAATGGTGCCAGGTAGCCAACACCACCATCACAAACAACACCAGCTGCCCGGTGCGCCCCGGCACCATCACCAGGATGTTGTAGAGCATCAGCAGCAAGATGCCGCCCCACAATAGGCGCCGGGCAGGCTGACGCATAAACAGATCGAACACCAGATAGGCAGTGAAGGCCATAAAGAAGTTGTGCGCGATACGCCCCTTGAATGGCGCAAACTCCTGCTCTGGCTTGCCCTCCGGCCAGAACCCCAGTAGCTGCGCATAGGAGAGCAGCAGCACCAACAGCATCGCCAGCACAAAAGCCATCAACGCCCGCTGCTGCCATTTTGGCTCATTCAACACCGACACTAGCAGCGCGATATAGATCAGCTTGTGATAGGCGCCCCAACCTTCAAGCGCCTCACCAAGGCCCACACTCGAATAGCTCACCCCCAGACCCAACAGGGCAAACAGCCCCAACGCCATCAGCGCCACCGGATTCTGCCGAACCCGCTGCCACTTGTTGGCGAAGTCGCCGCCAGCGATCCAGAACAGCAGGAATAGCCCCATCGTGATACCCACCCAGGCGGTGGGCAGCGGGATGGCAAAGGCCGCCGCCACCACCATCCCGCGGGCCAGCTCATCGCTCTGCTGCTGCCATTGGGGGCGTGCGCTCATCTACCTCAATCCCTGACCAGCTTGTAGTGCTTCTTGCTCAACTCCAGCCCGAACCAGCGCTCCAGGCGCATCGCCCGACGGTGTTTTAGTTCGCGGCGGGTTGGCCGGTAGTCAGGATCAGGGACAAAGCTCTGCTGCGCATCCCGCGCCAGCCAGTCGGCCATCACCGCCGGGTGAGCTCCCTGAAACCGCGCCAGCGCCTGAGGGTCAATGGCGTAGCCTTCAAACTTAGGCGGCTGATGGCCCCAGTAGCGACTCACCTGATTGATCTTCTCGCGCATCCGCTCGCTGCTGCGCACATGGCCGTAGTGGTAGATCGGCGCATTCGCCAACGCAGCCCGCGGATAGCGGCCCTGCTTGTTTCGATCCATCACCACAAAAAACAGCCCATCGGGGGAGTAGCTGCGAATCGAGTTGCGGATGATCCGCGGTGCGCGCCGATACCAGCCCGGACTGACTGCCAGCCACTCCGGGCTGCCGTAGAAGTGGTGGTAGTCGAACACCAGCGCCTCCACCTCCGGGTCATCCAGGTGACGCTGCATGCTGGCGAGGATGCTATCCAGATCATCCTCATGCAGCACCTCATCCCCCTCCAGATAGAAGGCCCAGTCGCCACTGCAATTGAAGTGCGCGATCATCTTCTGCTGGGCATAGACATAGCCGCGGTCCTGCATCGCCTCGTTCCACTGAGTATCGATGATACGGATCTTGTCGCTGCCGATCGCCTCGATCTGCTCACGGGTACCGTCATCACTCTGCCCCACCGCCACCACAAACTCGTCGCAGATCGGCAACACTGAACGAATGCTCTCGATGAAGGGATAGCCCAACAGCACGCCGTTGCGCAGAAAGGTAAAGCCGCTGACTCGCATGGTCACTCTTCGCTCACTCTGGATCAGGAAGCGACTGTGCCATGTTCGCCTGCAGTTGCGCAAAGACCTGCGGCGGCGGCAGGGTTTGAAAGCAGAGCGGCTCGCCCAGATCCGACAGCGGGCAGCGGCGCCTCAGACAGGGTGCACACTTCATCGCCGCCTGGAGATTCTGTTGGCGCGCGCCAATCAACCCGGTCAGGCCCGCTGCGGTGGGACCAAACAGCACGACGCTTGGCACCCCCAATGCCCCAGCCAGATGGGCCAGGCCGGTATCGACCGAGACCACCCCAGCCGCTCCGGCGAGCAACGCCGCCAATTCACTCAGCTGTAGGCGCGGCATCAGCTTGGCGCTGGCGCTACTCTTGACCAGGCGCAGGCCACGCTCCCGCTCCGCCGGGCTGCCCCAGGAGAGCTGCACCTTAAAACCCGCCTCGGCGGCCAACCCGATCAGCTCCCGCCACTGGGCCTCGGGGTAGTGTTTGCTCTGCCAGGTGGTGCCGTGCAGAAAGAAGAGGTAGGGCGGTGCTGCGGGATCGGCCTGCTGAAAGCGCGAGACGATGCCAAAATCGGCCGCGCTCTCTGGCAGAGGATAGCCAAGGGCGGCAGCAAATAGCTGGCGCAGCCGGGCTACCGCGTGTTGCCCCTTGGCTACGCTGAAACAGCGGTCGTAGCCGAGGAAGGCGAGAGGCTCCCGCGCCGAATCAACATCCAGGCCGACCACCTCACCCCGCGCCTGCACTGCCAGCAGGGCGCTCTTCAGCAACCCCTGAGCATCGATCACCAGATCATACTCGCGCTCACGCAAGAGCGTGCGGAAGCGCCGCCACTCGCCACTGCGCCAGGCCTTGAGCGGCGCTTTACGCCAGCGCCGCAGCGCCACCGGGATCACCTGCTCCACCGCCGGGTGCCAGGCGGGGATCTCGCCGAAGCCCTCCTCCACCAGCCAGTCGAAGCGGATACCGGGGATCGCCCGCTGCGCATCGCTGAGCGCCGGCAAGCTGTGGATCAGATCTCCCAGGGAGGAGGTCTTGACCAGCAGCACCCTCATCGGGGCAGCGCCTCCAGCGCATCGATCACCGACTCTGCCGGCAGCCTGTTCAGGCAGTCGAGATGGCCTTTTGGGCATTCACGCTGAAAGCAGGGGCTACAGTCGAGGCCCAACCGCACCACCTTGGAACGGGAATTCAGCGGCGGCGTGAAACCGGGGTCGGTGGAGCCATAGACCGCCACCAGACGGCGATCCAACGCGGCTGCGACATGCATCAACCCAGAGTCGTTGCTCACCACCGCATCGGCCAGGGAGAGCAGATCCACCGCCTGCGCCAGGGTGGTACGCCCGGCCAGATCGACACAGGCCCCGTCGCTCAACCGATCGATCTCGGCGCAAACAGGCTGATCCTTGTCGGACCCAAACAGCCAGACCTGCCAGCCCTGGGAGAGATAGTGGTTGGCCAACTCCGCATAGTGGGCCTCGGGCCAGCGCTTGGAGGGACCAAACTCGGCACCAGGGCAGAGCGCCAGCAGTGGCCGTTCGCCTTTCTTCAGTCCCAGCGCCTGCAGCGCCCGCTGGCGCTCGGCGGGGTCGACCTGCAACGCCGGGGGCTCAATCTCCGGCAGCTCACGCTCCCCGGCGGGCTGGGCCAGCGCCACGAAGCGCTGCACCGTCATACGCCAGTGCTGTTTGTCGAGCCGACGGGCATCGTTAAGCAGGCCGTAGCGCAGCTCACCGATCCAACCGGTGCGTAGAGGGATCCTGGCCCAGAAGGGGACCAGCGCCGATTTGAGGGAGTTGGGGAGGAGGATCGCCTGAGAGTAACCACGATTGCGCAGCGAACGGCCGAGCCGCCAACGCTCAGCCAGACCGAGCCGGCCATGGCCGAGCGGCATCTCGATCGCCGCATCCACCTCTGGCATGCGTGCCAGCAGTGGCTTGCTCCAACCGGGGGCGAGCACCTCGACAGATGCTTCGGGAGCGCGCCGTTTCAGCGCCTTGAACAGGCTCTGAGCCATCACCATATCGCCGGCCCAGGAGGGGCCGACCACCAGAATGGGGGAAGCTGAGCCCAAACCGATGGCGCTGAATCAGTCGTCCAGCTGGTAGCTTGCGCCACAGTAGGGACAGACCGCGCTGCCCGTCTTCTCGATCGGCAGGTAGACCCGCGGATGCATAGCCGCCAGCGACGCGCTTTGGGGCGGGCAGCTCAGCGGCAGCTCGCTACGCTTGACCTTGATCACTTCCTGCCCGACAGGGCGTGCGTTGAATTCAGACATGGGATCTTCCTCTGGAAAAGCAGCGGGTTAGACGTACGCCAGCCACTCGGGGCGGGTCTCGCGGCGGCCGTGGACCTGGTCGAAGTACATCTTCTGCAGCCGCTCGGTGATCGGGCCGCGACTACCGGAACCGATCTGGCGGTTGTCGACCTCGCGGATCGGTGTCACCTCGGCGGCTGTGCCGGTGAAGAAGGCCTCGTCGGCGATGTAGATCTCGTCGCGGGTAATGCGACGCTCCACTACCGGCACGCCGATCTCGCCGGCCAGCTCGATCACCGTCTTGCGGGTGATGCCGTCCAGTGCGGAGGTCAGATCGGGGGTGTGCAGAACGCCGTCGCGGACGATGAAGATGTTCTCGCCGGAGCCCTCCATGACAAAACCGTTGGCATCCAGCAGCAGCGCCTCGTCGTAGCCATCGTGCAGCGCCTCCTGCAGCGCCATCATCGAGTTCATGTAGTTGCCATTGGCCTTGGCCCGACACATGGTGGCGTTGACGTGGTGACGGGTAAAAGAGCTGACGCGGATGCGGATGCCCTTGTTGATGCCGTCATCGCCCAGATAAGCGCCCCACTCCCAGGCAGCGACCATCACATGCACCTTGAGATTGTCGGCGCGCAGCCCCATGCCCTCGGAGCCATAAAAACACATCGGACGGACATAGGCGGAATCCAGATTATTTTCGCGCACCGCCGCCCGCTGCGCCGCGTTAAGGGTGTCGCGATCGAAGGGCATCCGCATCCCCAGGATATGGGCGGAGTTGAACAGCCGTTCGGTGTGCTCCTCAAGCCGGAAAATGGCGGTGCCCTGTTCAGCGTGGTAGGCCCGCACCCCTTCGAACACGCCCATGCCGTAGTGCAGGGTGTGGGTCAGTACGTGGGTCTTTGCCTCGCGCCAAGGCACCATCTCACCGTCAAGCCAGATGACCCCATCGCGATCCGCCATTGTTCCTATCATCAACTACGCCTCGAATGCTTCTACTCTGCCATCAGGTCGGCCCACGCCTCCCTGACCATGGCGCGCTCTTCTGTCAGCTGATCATCGACGATCAGCGCCGCTTGATCCTGGAGCGCGTTGCGGTGATAGACCGCACGGAAAACCTTGTAGGCGCCAGTCATCAACTCCGCGGTGTCGCCGGCCAGCAGACCAAGCCGCGACAACGTCTCCAGCAACCGGACATTGTCGGTCCACTCCAGCAGTTCGGGGTGTTGATGCGCCCACCGAAGGACCGCATATTGAACCATAAATTCAATATCGACGATACCGCCCCGCCCCTGCTTCAGATCGAACTGGGCGGCACTGCTTTTATCCAGGCTCTGGCGCATCTTCTCGCGCATTTCCAGCACCTCGGCGCGCAGCCGCTGCACCTCCCGCGGCTGGCCGAGGATATGCCGACGAACCGCCTCAAAGCGTGCCTTCGCCTTCGGGTCACCGGCCACCGGGCGGGCGCGAATCAGCGCTTGGTGCTCCCAGGTCCAGGCCTTCTCCTGCTGATAACTCTCGAAGGTCCGCATCGAGCTGACCATCATCCCGGAGTTGCCGTTGGGCCGCAGCCGCATGTCCACCTCGTAGAGGATGCCGGAGGGGGTGCGGGTGGTGAAGAGGTGGATCATGCGCTGCGCCAGGCGCGCATAGAAAACCTCCACCGGGATCGACTTTGCGCCGTCGGTCTCGGCAAACTGATCGTCGATGGCGTGCAGAAAGAGCATATCGAGATCGGAACTGTAGCCCAGCTCGATGCCGCCGAGCTTGCCGTAGCCGATCACCACGAAGCTGCTCTCGCCGGCCGCCAGCCCCTTCGGTGCTCCGTAGCGTTGCACCATCACAGCCCAGGCCTGCTCGACCACCCGCACGATGCTGGTCTCGGCGATCTCGGTCAGATAGTCGCTGACCACCATCAGCGGAACCTGTCCCGTGATATCCGCCGCCGCCACCCGCAGCATGTTGCTCTGGGTAAACTGGCGCAGCCGCTCCATCTGCTGCTCCAAATCGTCCTTCTCGATCCCGGCGAGCTGGACCTCCAGCTCCTGCTCCAGCTCCCGGCGCTTGAGCGGCGAGTAGAGCCGACGCGGATCGAGCAGCTCATCCAGCAGGATCGGATGTCGTGACAACAGCCGGGTGATCCAGGGGCTGACGCCACTCAGCCGCACCAGCTGCGACAGCCCCAGCGGGCTCTCCACCAACAGCGCCAGATAGGCGGTGCGGCGCACGATCGACTCGAGCAGATCAAGCAGCCGTTGCAGGGTCTGATCCGGATTCTCCTGCTGCCCCGCCGCCTCCAGCAGCAACGGCATCAGCTCGCCGAGGCGGGCGCGACCGCGCGTGCCCAGGCCACGACAGGCGGCACAGCCGTGAAACCGCTGCAGCCGCCGGTGGGTCTCGACCACCTCGTTGAAGCCAGCCTCGGCCAGCGCCGCCTGGGCCTCCTCCGGCTCCATACTCTCGTCCCAGACGCCGCTCAGCGGCTGGCTGTCGCTCTCTACCTCGGCCTGCGGCGCGGCAAATACCTTGTCGAAATGGCCCTGCACCCGCTGCCGATGGCGCGCCAGCGCCGCGGCAAACGGCTCCCAGCTGTCGAAGCCCATGGCCCGGGCCAAACGCAGCCGCAACCCTTCATCCGTTGGCAGCAGGTGGGTCTGGCGGTCCGCCCAGGCCTGGATACGGTTCTCCACCAAACGCAAGAACGCATAGGCCTCAGCCAGCTCACGCACCACATATTCGGGCAGGTACTCTTTCTGCTGCAGCCGCTTCAGCACCGATAGGATTGGCCGGATCTGCAGCTCGGAATCCCGCCCGCCGCGGATCAACTGAAACGCCTGGCCGATGAACTCGATCTCGCGGATGCCGCCAGCCCCCAGCTTGATGTTGGCGTCCATACCCTTCTTGTGCAGCTCGGCGCTGATCATGCGCTTCATCTTACGCAGCGACTCGATGGCGCCAAAGTCGAGGTAGCGACGGTAGACAAACGGGCGCAGTAGCGCCATCAATACCTCACCCGCCGCCGGATCACCCGCCACCAAACGCGCCTTGATCATGGCGTAGCGCTCCCACTCCCGCGCCTGGGAGTGGTAGTAGTTCTCCATGGCATCAAAGTGCATCGCCAGCGGACCAACACTGCCAAAGGGACGCAGGCGGGTGTCGACGCGGAATACAAAACCGTCTGGGTTGACGGTATCGAGCGCCTGCACCAGACGCTGGCAGAGGCGAATGAAGAACTGCTCGTTGCTGCGCGGCCGCGGGCCATCGGTCTCGCCTGGCTCCGGGTAAGCAAAGATCAGATCGATATCGGAGGAGAGATTGAGTTCGCGTGCGCCCAGCTTACCCATGCCGAGCACCAGCAAGGACTGGGCCTCGCCTGCGGCGTTGCGCGGCGTACCCATCTCCCGGCAGGTCCAATCGTAGAGCAGCACCAGACTCTGCTGGATGGTGATGTCGGCCAGTTCGGAGAGGTCTTCCAGGGTCTCACCCAGCGGCGCCCAACCGGCAATGTCGCGGCAGATGATGCGCACCATCTGCTGGCGGCGGAACTGGCGCAGGATCTTGTGCAGGGCGGTTTCGTCGCTGGCATCCGCCAGTCGCCCTGCTAGCTGACCTGCCATCTCGCCAGCGGTGTAGCTCGACTGCAGCTGACCACTATTAAGCAGCCCCGGCAGCAGCCCCGGATCCCGCTTGCAACTCTGCGCCACATAACCGCTCGCCCCCCAGACCCGCTTCAGGTCTGCCACCAGGGCTGCAGTATCGGGCACCCGCTCGCCGGCATCGGCCAGCGTCTCGCACCAGGCGGACCACTCCACCTCCACACTCTCGGCAATTGCGTCGGACATACCAGTCCCTAATTTGGCCACTCTGGGGAAAGAGGGAACAGCTTACTGCCCTACCATGAGCGACTCAATCAGACTGATGATCGGTTATGGAACGAGCTGCACCCCATGCTGCATCAGCCAGTCTCGGTCGAGTTCCCAACTCACCCGTTCGACCGCCGGGTCGGCCAGCACCATGTCTCGGGCTTTGGTCTGGATTCGCGCCAGCTCACGCTGTGCCTGCTGAAAGCGCGGGCCGCTGGTCTGGCGGGATGTGAGATCGTCAAACAGTAGGTGCAGAATCCGCTCCACCGGAACCTCAGTGGAGCGCGGCGTACTCATCACCGCCTTGCGTCCATCGAGCCGTACCACCCGGAAACGGTAGCTGAAGCTATTCAGCTCCGGATCAGCTGCGAGACGCTGGTTCAATTCGCTGACTTTCGGGCTTTCATAGCCGAACAACAGCGCCAGACCGAGCACCAGCAAAACCAAAAAGACCACGTAGTTGCGAGTTCCTCTGTCCATCTCTCTTCACCAACAGGTAATACGGGTTACTAATGGTAACAACGCCATAGCCACCACGACTTTGCGAATCCGCAAACACCGCCATTCAACGCCGCACAATCCCCCTCGTGGCGGACCGGGTTCCCACCCAGGCCGAAAGCGGTTCACATTTTGTAAGATTTCCCGACAGTCAGGCGCTCCTGCCCACCAGGATTGCGAAGCAGGCAAGGACTTTGTTTCCCGCAACCCCCTATTCTAGCCCGCAACATCAGCAATCTCAGAAAGGCCGTTCATGAACAACCGCAACCTGCTACTTCTGCTTCTCTCCACTTCACTTTCGGGGCTACTGCTCTCCGCCTGTGACGACAGCAGTACAGTGGTAAGCAGCACCACTGCCAACACCAGTAGCAGTTCAAGCGGCAGTTCTAGCGGTAGTTCGATCGCCATCAGCACTACCACAGGTTTCACCTCTGACACTGGCAGCAGCGATTTAGGTTCAACCACCACCTCGACCACAACCGCCAACCGGGCACCCGAAATCTCCGGCACCCCGCCGAGCCGCATCGAGGAGAACAGCAGCTACAGCTTTACTTCGGCGGCCAGCGACCCGGATGGCGATCCCCTGACCTTCAGCGTCAGCGGCCTGCCGGCTTGGGCCCGCTTCGATGCTGCCACCGGCACCATCAGCGGCTCCCCGCATGCAGGTGATCTCGGCCATCATAGCGGCATTCGGGTGCATGTCAGCGACGGCACCCACCAGGTCTCACTGCCGGCGTTTGAGATTACCGTGGATCAGGCCGCAGTCATCGCTACCGGTAACCGCCTCTTCGTCGATAACCAGATCAGCAGCTCAAGCTGCAACGACTACGCCCCCGAGAGCCGCAGCTGTGGCGGCGGCAGCGACACCGTCTATGTGCGCGAGGGCCGCTTTAAAGAGCAGCTGAAGGTGCGCAACTCCGGCACTGAAGGCAACTTTGTCACCTTCCGCAACTACCAGTCGGAGACGGTCACCATCACCGGCGCCACGCTGGCCCCGGCGATCGACCTGACCGACCGGGAGTATGTGGTGATCCAGGGCTTCAATGTGGACAAGGTCGGACGCTGGCTCTACTTCCTCGAGGCCCACAACAACATCGTGCGCGACAACCACTTCAGCCAGGCCTATGACTCGGCCGGCTCCAAGGCGGGCATCTTCTTCTTCCACGCCAGCCACAACCGTTTCATCAACAACACCCTGGAAGATAACGAGGACGATGCACTCTCGCTGGTCGATTCGGAGCGCAATCTGGTGGAGGGCAACAGTATCATCAACGCCTTCCACTCCCTGTGGGATATCCGCTGCGGCAACTACAACGTACTGCGCAACAACTACTTCTACAACGAACGGCAGAAGGATGGCGAAGTCTACGACTGCGACGGCCAAGTCAAGACCTACAAATACAATGCCACCAAGCGCAACCTGATCGAGGGCAACGAGTTCGACTACACAGCCAACTCCGGCAACAAGTCGCCCTTTTCTGGCATCCAGTATGGCGGCCAGGACGGCATCATCCGCCACAACCGCTTCCACGACACCACCGGCCCCGCCCTTCGCCTGGCACTCTACGGCACCGAGGCCAACCATGTCACCGGCAACCGGGTCTATCAGAACGTTATGCACAGCTCCGACTTTGCCGGCGTCTGGATCCAACCGAAGCACAGCGTGAGCGACAACATCTTCAAGAACAACATCCTCGGCGGCAGCAGCTTCGTCAACAACGACAACCGCTGGAGCTGGTGGAACAATGAATTGAAAGGCGAACCGGTGCAGCTCTACCTGAGCCGCGATTCAGGCTACCTGTTCGACACCAACGCCTTTGCCCACGCCAACCCCGATCAGCCCTACCTAATCACCTACGGCAACGGCTTTCGCGAATCCGGCATCGATCCACAACGTTCTGTCGCTTGGTGGAACAGCAACGAACCCGGCAAGTTCCGCAATAATATGGTTGCGCAGCCGGCGTTTGTTGACGACGGGGGGCGTGACTTCCACCTCAAGGCAGGCAGTCCGATGATCGATGCCGGTACTTTTCTCACCCGGACCGCCAGCGCCGGCAGCGGCACCACCATGCGGGTCACGGATGCCGCCTACTTCTACGACGGCTTCGGCATCCCCGGCGAACGGGGCGACGAGATCCAACTGGAGGGGGAGAGCACCACCGCAACCATCCTGGCGGTGGACTACGCCAGCAACACCCTGACCCTCGACCGCTCTCTGAGCTGGAGCAGCGGTCAGGGGGTGAGCCTAAAGTACAACGGCAATGCACCGGATATCGGCGCCTTCGAGTCCGAAGGCTAGATCCTGCCAATGGGGCGCCAACCCAATACTGACGGCGGGCATGGCCCGCCTTATACAGCTGCCAAACAGTCGGCCACTCCACCAGGCGTTCGAACAAAACAAGGATTTCCTTTTCCTCCAAGCCCTACAATAGAGTGTCACCTCAGCACTCTCAGAAAGGGCATTCATGGACAACCGCAACCTGCTTCCTCTGCTTCTCTCCATTTCGCTTTCGGGGCTGACGTCCTCCGCCTATAGCGGTAACCCCAACCCATCCACACCGCCCATACTTGGGATCAGTGCGGACCAGACAACGGCCATCAGCAACGGCAACCGCCTGTTCGTCGACAACCAGATCGGCAAGTCGAGCTGCACCGACTACACTCCGGAGAGCCGCAGCTGTAGCGGCGGCAGCGACACCGCCTATAACTCCTTCGGCGGCGCAAGCAGAGCGGCCCATGCCGGCGACACCGTCTATGTCCGCGAGGGCCGCTTCAAGGAGCAGCTGAAGGTGCGCAACTCCGGCACTGAGGGCAACTTTGTCACCTTCCGCAACTACCAGTTGGAGACGGTCATCATCACCGGTAAAAAGCTGAAGCCGGCGATCGACCTGAGCAACCGGGAATATGTAGTGATCCAAGGCTTCAATGTCGAGAAGGTAGGACGCTGGCTCTACTTCCTGGAGGCCCACAACAACATCGTGCGCGACAACCACTTCAGCCAGGCCTACGACAGGGCCGGCTCCAAGTCAGGCATCTTCTTCTTCCACGCCAGCCACAACCGCTTCATCAACAACACCCTGAAAAGCAACGCGGACGACGCACTCTCGCTGGTCGACTCAGAGCGCAACCTGGTAGAGGGCAACTCCATCCACAACGCCCACCATGCGCTGTGGGATATCCGCTGTGGCAACTACAACGTGCTACGCAACAACTACTTCTACAATGAGCGGCAGAAGGGCGGCGAGGTCTACGACTGCGATGGTCAGGTAAAGACGCGCAAGTATGACGCCACCCGGCGCAACCTGATCGAGGCCAACGAGTTCGCCTACACCGCCAACTCCGGCAACAAGTCCCCCTTCTCCGGCATCCAGTACGCCGGTCAGCAGGGGATCATCCGCCACAACCGCTTCCACGACACCACCGGCCCCGGCCTGCGCATGGCGCTCTACGGCAAGGAGGCCCGGCACAACTGGGGCAACCGGGTCTACAACAACCTGTTCTACGGCTCCCAGTTCGCCGGCATCTGGCTACAGCGCAGCCGCAAAGGCGGCCAGTTCGAAGACAACCGTTTCAAGAACAACCTGCTCGGCGGCAGCCGCTTCGTCAACAACGACCGCCGCTGGGACTGGTGGAACCAGACCCTCAAGGGCAAGCCGGTGCAGCTCTACCTCGACCGCCGCGACGGCTACCGGTTCGACCACACCGCCTTCGTCAGCGCCACCGGCGATAGCCCCTACCTGGCGATCTACGGCAACGGCAACCGCGGCCCGGAGAAGCCTCAGCTGACCATCGCCCAGATGAACGCCCAGGAGCCAAATTTTCAGCACGGCCTGATGATCGCCGACGCCCGCTTCATCGACCCGGCCAACCACGACTACCGCCTGCGGGAGGACAGCCCGCTGATCGATGCCGGTACTTTTCTCACCCAGACCAGCAGCCCCGGCAGCGGCACCGAGATGAAGGTGAAAGATGCCGCCTATTTCTACGACGGCTTCGGCATCCCCGGCGAACAGGGCGACCAGATCCAGCTCGATGGCGATACCCAAAGCGCACGGATCATCAGCATCGACTACGCGACAAACGCCCTGCGCCTCGACCAGCCCCTCAGCTGGCGCAAGGATCAAGGGGTGAGCCTGAAATACAACGGCAAGGCACCGGATATCGGTGCATACGAATAGGGCGTCCCCACGGGCGCCAACCCAACGCTGCCGGCGGGCACAGCCCGCCCTATAATCTGCCGTTTACGGCACGAGCGGTGCTACAGGCACAAAAAAGCCCCGCAGCTTTCGCTGCGGGGCTTCTCCAGACTAAGGCTGGATGGGGGGGCTTACATCATGCCGCCCATGCCTCCCATTCCGCCCATACCACCCATGCCGCCCATATCGGGTGCAGCAGCTAGCTCATCCTTTGCCTCTTCGGCCACCATGCACTCGGTGGTGATCATCAGACCAGCCACGGAGGCGGCATTCTGCAGCGCGAAACGAGTCACCTTGGTGGGATCGAGGATACCCATCTCGATCATGTCACCGTAGGTGTCGTTAGCGGCGTTGAAGCCGAAGTTACCTTCGCCCTCGCCCACCTTGTTCAGCACCACTGACGGCTCGCCACCAGCGTTGGCAACGATCTGGCGCAGCGGCTCTTCCATGGAGCGGCAGGCGATGGTGATGCCCACATCCTGATCATGGTTGTCGCCCTTGAGCGCCTTGACCGCCTGCAGAGCACGTACCAGGGCAACACCGCCGCCGGGCACCACACCCTCTTCCACCGCGGCACGGGTGGCGTGCAGGGCGTCTTCGACGCGAGCCTTCTTCTCTTTCATCTCGACCTCGGTGGCAGCACCAACCTTGATCACGGCCACACCGCCGGCCAGCTTGGCGACACGCTCCTGCAGCTTCTCGCGGTCGTAGTCGGAGCTGGTCTCTTCGATCTGAGCGCGGATCTGCTCGACCCGGGCCTTGATGTCGTTCTCGGCGCCGGCGCCATCGATGAGGGTGGTCTCGTCCTTGGTGATGACGATCTTCTTGGCGGTGCCCAGCTCGCTCAGGCCAGCCTTCTCCAGGCTCAGACCCACCTCTTCAGAGATCACGGTGCCACCGGTGAGGATCGCAATATCCTGCAGCATCGCCTTGCGGCGATCACCAAAACCGGGGGCCTTGACGGCGGCAACCTTGACGATGCCGCGGAGGTTGTTAACGACCAGGGTCGCCAGTGCCTCACCATCCACATCTTCGGCGACGATCAACAGCGGCTTGCCCGCTTTGGCCACACCTTCCAGCACCGGGAGCAGGTCGCGAATGTTGGAGATCTTCTTGTCGTGCAGCAGCACGTAGGGGTCTTCCAACTCGGCGGTCATGCTCTGCTGGTTGTTGACGAAGTAGGGGGAGAGGTAGCCGCGGTCGAACTGCATGCCTTCTACCACATCCAGCTCGTTGTCGAGGGCGGAACCCTCTTCCACAGTGATCACGCCTTCCTTGCCCACCTTCTGCATCGCCTCGGCGATGATGTTGCCGATGTTCTCATCGGAGTTGGCGGAGATGGTACCGACCTGGGCGATCTCTTTGTCGTCAGAGCAGGGTCTGGAGATCGACTTCAGCTCCTTGACTGCGGCAGAGACAGCGCTATCGACACCGCGCTTCAGGTCCATCGGGTTCATCCCGGCGGCAACCGCCTTCAGACCTTCGCGAACGATCGCCTGGGCCAGTACGGTGGCAGTGGTGGTGCCGTCACCGGCCACGTCGGAGGTCTGGGAGGAGACCTCTTTCACCATCTGCGCACCCATGTTTTCGAACTTGTCGGAGAGTTCGATCTCTTTGGCGACAGAAACGCCATCTTTGGTCACGGTGGGGGCGCCGTAAGACTTCTCAAACACCACGTTGCGGCCTTTGGGGCCGAGGGTGGTCTTGACGGCATTGGCGAGGATATTGACGCCATTCATCATGCGGACGCGGGCGTCATCACCGAACTTAACTTCTTTTGCGGACATTGAGTAGTTCCTTGATTAAAGATTGATAGGGGAGCGTGGAGCGGCCGCCAGCGGCGCTCGACACGTGCCTGATAGCTGGCTTTAGCCTTCGATGACACCCATGATGTCTTCTTCGCGCATCACCAGTACCTCTTCACCATCGACCTTGACCTCGGTGCCGGAGTATTTACCAAACAGCACCTTGTCGCCGACCTTCACATCCAGCGGGGTGACCTCGCCATTGTTGTTGATCTTGCCTTTGCCAACCGCAAGGATCTCGCCCTGCATGGGCTTTTCGGTGGCAGCATCGGGCAGCACGATACCGCCAGGGCTAGTGCGCTCTTCTTCCATACGACGAACGATCACACGATCGTGCAACGGACGAATATTCATCGAGTGTATTCTCCTGATTGGGTTTCAATGGTTGGATTTCTAATTATCCGAGGCAAGCGCTGTTAGCACTCGCCTCGACTGAGTGCTAATAATAGGGACAAAAAACGGAGAGTCAAGGGAACAAGTCCAGCATTGGCCGCGACTGGCAAAACCACTCATCCGGCGGGCGGGAGCCGTGGATGGATCTGGGCACTTGGACAAACAATACAGCGGCTCAAGGGCGATCGGTTATGATACCAGCCTCACCCACTTGCGCGGCACTCGGCAGAAATCTCTGACTCCCTAACGACCGATATCCATTGCACCAATCAGCCCCCTTCACCACCCTGCTCTGGCTGCTGCTGACAGTCTGTACCTACGCCTTTGGCGCAGCGCCCGAGCGGGTGGTTTCGATCAATCTCTGCAGCGACCAGCTGCTGGTGCTGCTGGCCGAGCCGGAGCAGATCGCCTCGGTGAGCCACCTGGCCAGTCGCCCGGAAAACTCCTTTGTCGCCGAGGCAGCCAAGCAACTGCCGCAAAACCATGCACGCATCGAAGAACTGCTCACGCTACGCCCCGATCTGCTCCTCGCCAGCCCCTACAGCGATCCGCACCTGCTACAGGCGCTGCGCCGCTTCGGTCTGCGGGTGGAGGTGATCCCGACAGCCAATGACCTGGCGGCGATCCAACAGAACATTCAAAAGATGGGGCAACTGCTCGGCCAGCAGGCACGCGCGCAGCAGATGATCGACGAGATGCAGCAACGGCTGGCGGACCTCGATATCAGTCACGATGGCGCCCCCCCCGGCGCCATCTTTTATCAACCCCGCGGATACACCGCCGGACTCGGCACTCTGCAGCACAGCGCCCTGCTGCTGGCCGGCTGGCGCAACCTGGCAGCGAAAGCGGACATTAAAGGCTTTCAGCCCATCGATCTGGAGCGCCTGCTGCTGGCACAGCCCAAACGCATCTTCACCTCACCGGTCTCCAGCGAGCATGCATCCCGTGCCGAACGCCTGTTGCAGCACCCCGCGCTCCGCGCCCTGCGCCCGGAGGAGCCGTTTGCGGTGGTCGATTTCAAACACTGGATCTGTGGTGGGCCGATGTTTGTCGATGCGGTAGAGGCTCTCCACCGGGAGCGACAACTGTGAACGCCAATCTCCAACCAGAGAAACGCTGGCTGCTGCCACTGCTGGCGGCCAGCAGCGGGCTGCTGTTTCTGCTCTCCCTCACCATCGGCGCACAATCGATCCCCCTCAGCCAAGCCCTCGCCGAGATGGTCACGGATCAGGGCGGAGTCTATGGCCTGATCCTCACCGAGGTGCGCCTGCCACGCAGCCTGATCGCGCTGGTCGCCGGCGCCACTCTGGGGCTCTGCGGCGCCGCCATGCAGGGGCTGCTGCGCAATCCACTGGCCAGCCCCGGCCTGATCGGCAGCGCCAGTGGCGCGGCGCTCGGCGCGGTAGTGCTGCTCTATTTCGGCCTCTCCAGCATCTTCCCGCTGGGCGGCATCGTCGGGGCGCTGGCGGCGACCGGGCTAGTCTGGCTGCTGGCGGGGCGTAGCGCCAGCATCCTCACCCTGATCCTTGCCGGGATGGCGGTCAACGCGCTGGCACTGGCGCTGATCTCGCTGCTGCTCAACCTCGCCCCCAGCCCCTATGCGGTGCAGGAGATCGTGCTCTGGATGATGGGCTCGCTGGCCAACACCAGCCTTGACGACCTCTGGCTGCTGTTGCCCGGCACCCTGCTCGGCTGGCTGCTGCTGGCGGGCAGCGGGCGCGGCCTGGATGCGCTGACCCTGGGCGAGGAGACCGCCCACTCTCTCGGCATCGACCTCCAGCGACTGCGCTGGCGGCTGTTCATCGCGGTGGCGCTGGCGGTGGGCTCAGCGGTCTCGGTCACCGGCAGCATCGGTTTTGTTGGGCTGGTGGTGCCCCACCTGCTGCGGCCGCTGGTGGGCCATCAACCGGGCCGCCTGCTCGCTGCCAGCGCCTTTGGCGGCGCGATCCTGCTACTGCTGGCCGACATCGCGGTGCGGCTGCTGCCGACACAGACGGAGCTGAAGGTAGGGGTGGTCACCTCCTTGGTCGGCGCCCCCTTCTTTCTGCACCTGATCCTGAAGAGCCGGAGTGAGACCCCATGAGGCGACTGGAGGCAACCGGGCTGGTCTTCAAACGAGCTAGTCGAGAGATCCTGCAGGGCATCAACTGCCATCTTGATACTGGCGAGCTGGTCGGCATCATCGGTCCCAACGGCGCCGGCAAGAGCACCCTACTGAGGCTGCTAGCCGGGCTGCTGCAGGCCGATGCCGGACAGGTTTGGATCGACCATGAGGTGCTGAGCCAGATCGCCCCCCGGCAGCGAGCTCGGACGATTGGCTATCTCCCCCAGGAGAGCCCGGCCCACTGGCCGATCAGCGTTGAGCGGTTGGTCACCCTCGGCCGCCTGCCCCACCTGGCGCCCTGGCAGCCCCCCGCCGAGGCCGACCGCCAGGCGGTGGAACGGGCGCTGCGGCAGACCGAGCTGCAGGCGCTGCGTCATCGACCAGTAGACCAGCTCTCCGGCGGCGAGCGGGCGCGGGTGATGATCGCCCGCATGCTCGCCGGCGAGCCGCCGATCCTGCTCGCCGACGAGCCGGTCGCCTCCCTCGACCCGGCCCACCAACTCGACATCATGCAACTGTTCGCCGACCACTGCAGCAATGGCGGCAGCGCCGCGCTGGTACTGCACGACCTGCGCCTCGCCGCCCACTACTGCCAACGGCTGCTGTTAATCGATGCGGGCAGATTGGTGGCCGATGGAGCGCCAGAGCAGGTGTTGAGCGCGGCGAATCTGTTGCGGGTG
The DNA here is from genome assembly GCF_001443665.1 of endosymbiont of Ridgeia piscesae. Taxonomy (NCBI): domain Bacteria; kingdom Pseudomonadati; phylum Pseudomonadota; class Gammaproteobacteria; species endosymbiont of Ridgeia piscesae. The sequence goes on from NZ_KQ557137.1 coordinate 58,756, forward strand.
TTTCAGCTCAGGCCACTGACTGGGGAGACAGCCTTCTCTATCGGCTGGACCAAGGCCGACGCCCTTGGTCCAGACCGATAGGTGAGATCAGGCCGCCTCCCAAGCAGCTGCAATCACAGGCTGCAGCTGATCCTCCCTCTGCCCTCCAAAGGTCAACTCAGATCCAGCCGGCGGGGAAAATGCCGCCATCGCCTTCACCAGTTGCTCCACCCGCGTGTGTTCAAGTACGCCATCTGCCGTCTCGATTCGACCAACATGGTAGGCGTCACCTCGGTACCAACCGCTCACTCTAATAGAACCTGAGTCTCCAAACAGGTCGATCAGCAGGTCATTGCTGCCATCACTTCGTGTGAATTCACCATCTGCAACCAGGTGATTTAGATTACCCAGCGGGATATCGGTCTTCTTGCCATTTGTACCCAGCGAGTCGACCCCCAACTCTTCCTGGGATTTCAGCTCGTTATCCTGGGACACACCATCCTGGTTGAGATCCTGCCAGACGCGCAGCTTTAAATAGACTGAGTCTGAGGCATCGATCTTGCCATCACCGTTTGAATCTTGTTGCGCCAATGCCTCAAATCCATCGCTGGCTTTTGATCCATCACTCAGGAGTGTGTTGTCGCCAAACAGCTCACGACCTGAATCGATCAGGCCATTTCCGTTCCGATCCAGCACCAACCAGCCGTCATCAGCATCTAACCAGCCGGTCCCTGTTTTGATGCGATCGGCATTGTGATCAAAGGTGACCAGATTATTCCAGCCCCAGAAGCGGCTTGTTTCTAGGCCATCACCATCGAGGTCAAGGGCGAGTGGGTCGTTGTTACGAACACCCTTACCGCGGAGAAAATTATGGGCAACGTCATTATCAATATCTGGCCAATAGGCATCAATCAGCTCTCCTACTGCAAGAGAACCCACCCATATAGCCCCCGCAACTGCATATGCAGGCCATGCTCCCGCTAAAGACATGGTAACCAATGCCCCTATCACTATTCCGGAACCGATTTTCGCGAGCTCCTTTAGCACCTCATTGCTTTTCCCATCCTGATATGCCTCAGCAAGTGAAGCAGCATCCAGCGCAAGTCCATAAGCCCCCATCTTTCCTGCGAATGGTTTTAATGCCGAATCCATCTTCTTCCAAAAAGCATCCACCGAACCCGAGTTTCTAGCCTCGTCCGCCCAGCCTCCTGCCTGCTTTGCAGCAGCATCCCATACAGCCCTTTTTGCACCTGCCCCGCTTCCTGAACGATTTGCCATATTTTTAGCTGATCGCTCAAACGCCCTCGCTGTAGCCTCTGCATCTAGATGTGCAGAATCAATCCCATTTCGCAGATCCTTTTGAGACATATATCCCATCATATATGTCGTAGCATCCTTCATATATGTCGCCAAATCATTCACATATTCTCCATATGCATACCCTTGATCATCATTCATCATTCTCACTCCTTGATTTCATCTCATTACGAATCTTTTGATGGGCAAAAATTCCAGCAATAAAAGTGCAAAGTAACGCCTGACAAAAACCCACATGCATAGCAAGCCCAAGTTTTGTTCGCGTCATCAATCGTCCCACCACATCATTGACTCCACGCCCCTTAAAAACCCCATCTGGACCAGGATCACCTAATAACCACACCCCTAAATACACCATTAAAATTACACCCAAGAATAAAAGCCACTGAAGCGAAACAACCTTTTTTTCAAGATTTTTTCGCCGCACCTCATTACACAGGAACAATTCATTTCTATATTTCACAAACATCAGGAGACAGAACGGAAAGCAAAGCCACATAATTGAAGATGCAACCAGACTCACATTGGGAAACGATGAATATTAATCGTTCCGAAAGTATTGGCAGTGTATACTGCTTTCCATGGCTACGATAAAAGAACAGCGTGATCAGAAAAGGAAAGATGTAGTGGAGGC